>NZ_CDRVMA010000003.1:0-285283 GCF_977072315.1 Adlercreutzia sp. CNCM I-6215
GAGCGTCCCGCCGCCGAGGTCGGCCCCCTCCGAGTTCGCCTCGGCGCGCGCCGCGCGCTGCGAAGGGGGCAGCAGGTCGGGGAACGGCTCCGACCAGTCGTTTTCGCAGTAGAAGCGCACTGCTGTGCAATATGCCTCAAACATCTGTTTGGCTATTTTGTCATCAAGCAATTCGGAAACGTAATCCCACGCCAAAAGCAACCCGTTTTTATGATCGTATATCTGATGATCCAGCAATACCTGTGGTGTTTCTGCTAGCATCTTCGACAAGGGACCGAAAACATCTTCCACTTTGTTGGAGATAAATTGGGTGCCGATATTGCTAGCGAATACAACAGGGGCTTTCTTGGGATCGTTTGGGCAACGGTGAGAAAGCTCTCTCAAAACCTCTACAGCTCCAAATGAAGAGTGCGCAACATCCTGCTGAAAGCGTCCTTGCATTTGAGAAGCTAGTTCAAGAAGGGAAATTGCGTTTGCGCAATCAGCCTCAAGAAGGATAAGAGAGGTGAAGTCGGATACGATCTTGTCAACGTCTGGGTGAATTGGTTTTCTGTTGAACAGCGGAAGGTTGAGAAGAAATTTCTTGTCTTCGCTCCATCGAGAAAGAGCCTTGGCATAAACAGCGGCGATGCCCATAGATTGGGTAACCCCGATTTGCCGTCCTTTCTCGGTGAAGTTCTTCCAAGACTTAGAATCAATTAAGTACTCCATACGAGTGAATTGAGATCTTTTGACACTCTCCATAGGGGCTTTCAGTGGCAAAGAGGGGCCGCCTGGCATGTTGTCTATTCGATTCAGCCAGTATTCTCTATCCTCGTTTCGTGCGTCTTCTCCGATTCCGGTTCTTCTCGCATACTCCATGAAGTCTATCTCGATGGGGGCGAGATCCGTTCCGTCGTAGAGATGCGCTAGATCCTCTAAGAGAACTTGGATGCTAAGCACATCAGCTGCAAGAAGATCGACGTTGATATGCATGATAGTGCGTTTCGGTGATACGACAGTAAGGCGTACATCTATGAGATCGTCTTGCTCGATGTCGAAACGTAGGTGACTTAATTCTTGGCGAATACCTTCAATCCTCGAGTCGGGATTGCCTGCTCCTTCCACTCTGTAGGTGGTTAGTCCCTTCCAAGTTACTTTGTCTTCGATGCGGGCTGTTCCGTCATCAGAGAACCGGGCGCGCAGCATGGGATGCCTTAGAATAAGAAGTTCCACTGCGCGTTCGAGTTTGGCCGCATCGAGAGATCCGCATTCGAATTCCATATAAGCGTGACAAGCGGTTCCCCCTAGCTCCTGTCCGTCTCGCCTTCCAACCATATAGGCATGTTGGACGGACGTGATCGGAAAGGGGTCGCCTTTGCTGTAATTTGCGGAACCGAGGAGAGGGCTGCCATTAGACGAGCTTCTCGCAGACCTCTCTCTTGCAAAATTTACCCAAGAAGCCATACAGGGATTCGAAACCAATTCTGAAAAGGTAACATTGCAGCCATTCTTTGTTAGCAACCCAGCTATTCTCATAATGTCAAGAGATCCTAGCCCCAAACTGATAAGATTATCCGAAGGGCTTAGTTCTTCTTTTGACAGTCCGAGCATTTCCCCAACAAGCTTTCCAACTAGCTCCACGCATACTTCAGACATGCCAACCGCCCTTTCAAGCAATAAGTCTTTGAATATAAGGCATACTAACATAATGTTAGCTATAGTATACTTATAGCGAAAGGGTTGTTGTTTGCAAATATTGCGCAAATATCTTCTAAGGCTTCGGATGGCAGAAGGGGGTTTTATGAGAAGGGCAACCGACGTTGGTTTCACTCTTGTTGAACGTATTGCGCAATGGGAGCGTGAATATGGGGCAAATATTGCGGTTCGCGACAGAGAAACCACGTATACTTACACTGAGCTATTTGATGCGGCAAGGCGATTCGCCTCTTGCCTTGCTTCGGAGGGGATAGAAGCTGGGGACAGGATCGTCCTTCAGCTTCCGAACAAAGCTGAATCTCTTATAATCTTGTTCGGGTCAGTAATGAGAGGATGCATCCCCGTACTTGCTTTGCCGACTCATCGCAAAGCGGAAATCTCTCATTTCTGCTCAAAGTCAAATGCATCCTGCCTAATTGTTCCGTGTTCTTCCCCGGCTTATGATTACGAGTCCTTAGCAAAAGCCATCAAAAAGGACAATCCAAGGCTAAAATGTTTTGTCATCGGATCTTCCGATCAATATCGATCAGTTTCGGATATGCGCGGAGAGCTCTGGCAAGCCACAGCACCCCACTCCTCATCAATTTTGTTCCTGCTTCCGTCGGGTGGTACAACAGGACTCCCTAAACTTATTCCTCGCTCAAATTTCAGCTATGTGTACAATTTCGTGGAAGCGGCTTCCCGATCGCTTTTTTCCGAAAAAACAAAATACCTAGCAGCTTTGTCGATATGCCATAATTTGCCGCTCGCATGCCCCGGCGCACTTGGTGCGCTAGAAAAAGGAGGCACCGTCATTTTGGCGGAAAGCGTGAGTCCCGATGAAGTGTTTCCATTGATCTCTTCTGCAAAAGTGACGACAATAACAGCAGTTCCATCGGCGGTAAACCTCTGGATGGACGCACTCGACTGGTATCCTGTTGATCTTTCAAGCCTTGAGTCCATCCATGTAGGAGGTGCGCGATTTACCGCAAAAGATGCCAAGAGGCTTTCTGCCGCTTTCTCTTGCGCTGTCCAGCAATCATACGGCATGACTGAAGGAATATTGACGCTGACAAGCCCTGAAGCGCCAGAGGAAATCGCCTTTACCACCCAAGGCTTCCCCCTTTCCGAAAACGATCGCCCTCTTATCATCGGACAAGATGGGCAACCTTGCGCAGACGGCGAAGAAGGGGAATTGATATGGAAAGGACCGTATCTGATGAGTGGATATTACGAAGATGAATATTCTACTCTGCGCTCTTTTGATTCGGAAGGATTTTATCATACGGGGGATTTAGCGGTGAGGGATCCCTGCGGCAACTTCAAAATCACGGGACGTCTGAAAAACACAATAAACCGTGGCGGTGAGACTTTCTCGGCGGAAGACGTAGAGGCAAGTCTTAGAGAAATGCCCGGCATCGTAGACGTAGCCGTCTGCGGGATACCGGATCAAGCCCTTGGCGAAAAGACGTGTGCGTTTATCGTTTGCAGCGGCGATGCGCCCAACTTGGAATCCATAAGGGAGTTTTTAAACAACATAGGAATCGCCCCATTCAAGCATCCAGACAGAGTAGAGATTCGTGAGTTGTTGCCCCTGACCCCCATAGGAAAAATTGATTTAAATGCTCTTAAGACCTCGATACGCTAGTCAGCCCTTTAAAAAAATCTCTTCCAATCCGCCGAGAAGAGCATCGAGAAGGACTGAGAACTGATGATCAAAAAAACTTCTCCTCAGGCTTTCTTCTTCGGTCAGGAGTTTGACCGTTTTTGCCAAAGCGGCAATACCGGGATCGGACGCAGAAAGCGCACTCGCATACGAACCCCCCACCTCTTTGCGCACATCGTCCATTTTGTCCCTGTCATCCTCGGTAGCAACGAACGCGCAAGTTTGGCAAAGCAAAACGGAATAAACAAGAGTGGACCAATCGCCAAACCCAGCATCTCTCAGCACTTGAATGCCGCAATTGATAATGCGGTCGGATTCCCCAAGGCCAGGACCTACGGCAGCGAGTCTACGAGCGACTCCGGGGTACTTTCTCAGGGTGGAACGCATCCCCTCAAGAAGAAGCTTGAACCATCGTTTCCAATTCTCGCGAGGCTCAGGAAGGTCGATTTCGGCATTAACGTGCTCGATAACAAGATGTACCACATCTTCTCTTCGACCAACGTGGTAATTAATGACACCTGGGTACGCGTTAATTTCTTTAGCCAGTTGACGAATAGACCAACCATCTATGCCAAATTCTTTGGTGAGCTTCAAGGCGGCATCGCAGATAGAAGTCACGTCAATTGCTGGCAAGCCGGCTGTCTGGCGCGTCGACCCCATATTCAGCACCTTTCTATTTGCTGGTTGCGACAGAATACCATTTTTTTGCACCCCCAGCGTAACGCGGTCAGTTTGCGGAAATATTCAAGTCGCTGCAAGTGCAAAACAACGTCCTGGTAATAGAGCAGGAGGAGAAATGACGGAACAAAGCCCAGAGAACAAAAAGTCGAAACGCAAAGCACCCCATCCGCTGTTCAGGTTGCTTGACTTCGCAGGGCCTTACAAAATCCTCACCGTGGTGGGCTGCGCCTTGTCTGGTCTGCATTCGTTGCTTGCTGTGATGCCCCTTGTGTGCGTCTGGTTTATCATGTCGCAGTTTGTCGCAGTGGCTCCTCAATGGAGCGAAGCGAGTGGCGCGGCCTTTTACGCATGGCTGGCAGTCGGATTCGCGGTGGCCGGAGTGGTGGTGTACTTCGCGGCGTTGATGTGCACTCATATCGCGGCATTCCGAACCGGCAACAACATGAGGAAGGCCGCGACCCACCATCTCTCCAAGGTTCCCCTTGGCTACTACGACGAGCATTCGACCGGCGAACTAAGGAGGGTGATCGACGGCTGCGCCGGCCAGACCGAGTCCGTGCTTGCCCATAAGTTCCCTGATTTCGTGGGAGCCCTCATCACCCCCGTTGTGTTTGTCGTCGTGATGTTCATCTTCGACTGGGCCATGGGTTTGGCGTGCCTGGTTCCCATCGCGGTGTCCTTCGCGTGCATTTGGAGGATGATGGGAGGGGGAGGCAGCGATGAGAACTCAAGCTATCTGACTTTCGTGTCGAACTACCAGCAGGCATTGAACCGAATGAACGCCGCTGCGACCGAATATGTTCGAGGCATGCCCGTCGTCAAAGTGTTCCAGCAAACGGTCGATTCGTTCAACGCATTCAAGGAGGCCATCCTGCAGTACCGGGATATGGCCCATGGCTATTCGAAGTTGTGCGAAAAACCGCAGGTCGTGCAGATCGTGGCGATCAACTCGACCTTTGCTGTGCTGGTTCCCGCCAGCATCCTGCTTGCGGGGGCAGCAGGGGACTTCGCGTCGTTCTTCACGGACTTCCTCTTCTACGTGGTGTTCAGCGCGGTGACGACATCGATGATGACCAAGATACTGTACGCCTCTGAAGCTGCGGCGATGGCCCAAGATGCCGTGATGCGAATCGAGGGGATCCTATCCACGCCGGAGATGCCTTGCTGTTCTGCGAAAGGCGGGAGGGCGAGCGGGACGTGCGATATCGTTTTTGAAGGGGTGTCTTTCACGTATCCGGGCGCTGACGCACCTGCCGTCAAGAACGTGAGCTTTGCGATTCCCGAAGGAGAAACGATGGCGCTCGTCGGGCCGTCGGGAGGAGGCAAGAGCACCATTGCAAGCCTTGTTCCGAGGTTCTGGGACGTCGATGAAGGACGGGTGCTTGTCGGCGGTGTTGATGTGCGGGATGTTCCCCGTTCGGAACTGATGGATTCCGTTTCCTTCGTCTTCCAAAACACACGGCTTTTCAAGCGCAGCCTCATTGACAACATCAGATTCGCGCGCCCGTCGGCTACGCGCGCGGAGGTGGAGGCGGCCGCGCACGCGGCGCAATGCGACGACATCATCGCGAAGCTGCCCGAGGGCTTGGACACGGTGGTCGGCGCGAAGGGCGTCTACCTGTCGGGCGGCGAATGCCAGCGTATCGCGCTTGCCCGGGCCATTCTGAAAGATGCGCCTATCGTGGTCTTGGACGAGGCCACAGCGTTCGCCGATCCGGAAAACGAAGCCCTTATCCAACGTGCGCTCGCGCGTCTTACGCACGGCAAGACCGTTCTCATGATTGCACACCGGCTATCGACCGTGGTGGGCGCGGACAGGATCTGCGTCGTGGAGAACGGGGCCATCTCGGAATCGGGATCCCACGGGGATCTTGTCGAAAGCAAGGGAGTGTATCGCCGGATGTGGGAGGACTATCAGAAATCAGTCTCTTGGAGAATCGGAGGGGGTGCCAACGATGCTGCGTGAGAAGTTCGCTTTGACCGAGCGGGGTGCTTTCGAGTTCAAGAGAGGCGCGTTCTTCTGCGCTCTCGCCAACCTCGTCATGATGGCACCCATTGGCGTGCTGTGCATGGCGACCAACGACTACCTGGATCATCTGCTCGACCCCTCGAAGCCCCTCCCTGCTCTTGGTGGCTATCTTGCAGCCATCGTCGTCATACTCCTGCTCATGCTGCTGACCCAATGGCTCGAATACCATTTCACCTACAATGTCGTGTACGGCGAGAGTGCCAGAAAGCGGATCGAGCTTGCCGAGGTGCTGCGCAGATTGCCCCTTTCCTTTTTCGGAAGGCGCGACCTCTCGGACCTCACCACCACCATCATGAAGGACTGCGCCGATCAGGAGCGCATGTTCTCCCATATCATGCCCCTTTTGTTCGGAACCGGCGCGTCGACCATATTGATCTCGATCATGCTTCTGCTCTTCAACTGGAAGATGGCCATCGCCGCCCTCTGGGTTCTTCCCATCGCCTTGCTCATCATCGCCTTCTCTCGGAAGAGCCAAGATGCGAAGGGGCAGTTTCTCATCGACCGCCAGCTTGACGTTGCGGACGGCTTGCAGGAGTACCTCGAATGCGCCCAAGAGATCACGGCGGCGAACCAATCGGAAACGTATCTCGAGCAACTGGATCAGAAGATCGATCGCGCGGAGAAGGCCCAGATCGTCTCGGAGCTTTCGAGTGCCGTTCCCGTGTCGGCCGCGCAAGCGTTCCTCAAGCTCGGAATAGCTTCGACCGTCCTCGTCGGAGCCCTGCTTTTGGCATCGGGGGAACTAGAGTTCATGGTGTACTTCTGCTTCCTTCTCGTGGTGACGAGATTCTACGATCCGATCAACACCGTGCTTGAAGTTGTGACGGAGCTTCTCAATCTCAAGCTCGGAATCAAGCGCATGCACTCCATCGAGCACGAGCGGCCTCAAACCGGGTCGATGGAATTCGAGCCGGCGAATCACGACATTTCTTTCGACAACGTGACTTTTTCGTACGAAGGAGGCGAGAAGGTTCTCTCGAACGTCTCATTTGTTGCGAAGGAGGGCGAGGTGACCGCCTTGGTCGGTCCGAGCGGGGGCGGCAAGTCCACCGCGGCCAAGCTGGCTGCCCGTTTCTGGGATGCCGACGATGGCGTTGTGAGCATCGGAGGCGTGGACGTTTCGACCGTCGACCCCGAGGCCCTTCTCGTCGATTTCGCCCAAGTGTTCCAGGATGTGGTTCTGTTCGACGACACGATCATGCAGAACATCCGACTCGGTAGGCCAGATGCCACGGATGAGGAGGTGTTTGCGGCGGCTCGGGCGGCGAACTGCGATGATTTTGTCTCCCGCATGCCGAAGGGCTATGAAACGAGGATAGGCGAGAACGGCGCGCTTTTGTCCGGAGGCGAGCGCCAGCGCATATCGATTGCCCGGGCGATCCTCAAAAACGCCCCCATTGTTCTTCTGGATGAGGCGACCGCTTCACTTGACGTTGAAAATGAGACGAAGGTGCAGGAGGCGCTATCGTGTCTCCTTGAACGCAAAACCGTGCTGGTCATCGCGCACCGGATGAGAACCGTGATGAGCGCCGACAAAATCGTGGTGCTGGATGGAGGCCGCGTTGCCGAGCAAGGAAAGCCGTCGGAGCTCATGGAGCGCGAAGACAGCCTGTTCAAGAAAATGGTGGAGCTTCAGTCGTCGACGGGTCGGATTTTGAATTAAGTGAGGTGGAACTGATGACTTTGAGTGAGTCAAGGGAAGACTATCTAGAAAACCTGCTTATTCTCGAAACTCGTTCTGGTGGTTTTGTAAGGCAAGTGGGTATGGCCAGTAGAATGGGTTTTTCCAAGGCGAGCATATCAAAAGCTATGTCCTCCTTGAGCGCGGAAGGATATGTTGAATTTAGGCCTCGAGGTTTGGTTCGCCTTTCAAATGGGGGACGCAAAATCGCTGAAAGAGTTTACGACCGCCATTGCTTCTTCTTCAAGGTTCTTACCAACCTTGGCATTCCGACTGAAATTGCACAAAGGGATGCCTGTCGCATGGAGCACGCAATGAGCGAAGAGTCATATCAGACTTTAAAAAAGGAGCTGTCGAGCAAGATGGACGTCCAATAAGGGTCATCAACCTAAATAAGCTGGATAATGGGCAATCTAAAGTATAGAGAGAATTGAAATGACGATAGAGCAAAGGCCAAGCTTATCGATCGCTTTGCCAAAATCCTACCTGTTCACGTCCGAATCCGTCACCGAGGGGCATCCCGACAAGATGTGCGACCAGATATCGGACGCCATCTTGGACGCCATCATCTCCAAGGAGATAGAGCTCGAGCGCGAGGGCTACATCGCCCCCAGCGGGCAGCCCGCCGACGTGTCGCGGATGCGCTGCGCGTGCGAGACGCTTGCGACCACGGGGCTCGTGGCCGTGGCGGGCGAGATCCGCACGCAGGCGTACGTGGACGTGCCGGCCATCGTGCGCGAGGTGGTGTGCGGCATCGGCTACGACCGCGCCAAGTACGGCTTCGACGGCACCACCTGCGGCGTGGTGAACGCCATCCACGAGCAGAGCCCCGACATCGCGCAGGGCGTGGACGAGAGCTGGGAGGCGGCCCACGGCGGGGCCGCGGACGACCCCTACGAGCGCATCGGCGCGGGCGACCAGGGCATGATGTTCGGCTACGCCTGCGACGAGACGAGCACCCTCATGCCCATGCCCATCTACCTGGCCCAGCGCATGAGCGAGCGCCTCGCCGCCGTGCGCAAGGACGGCACGCTCGACTACCTGCGCCCCGACGGCAAGACCCAGGTGAGCGTGCGCTACGAGGACGGCGCGCCGAAGTGGGTGGAGAAGGTGGTCGTGTCCACGCAGCACGCCGAGGAGGCGCCCTACGAGCGGCTGCGCGCCGACGTGGTGGAGCAGGTGGTGCGCCCGGTGCTGGCCGGCGAGGGCGTGGCGCTCTCGCCCGACGCGGAGATCCACGTGAACCCCACGGGCCGCTTCGTCATCGGCGGGCCGATGGGCGACTGCGGCCTCACGGGCCGCAAGGTCATCGTGGACACCTACGGCGGCATGGGACGGCACGGCGGCGGGGCCTTCTCCGGCAAGGACTGCACGAAGGTGGACCGCTCGGCGGCCTACGCGGCGCGCTGGGTGGCGAAGAACGTGGTTGCCGCGGGCCTGGCCGCGCGCTGCGAGGTGCAGGTGGCCTACGCCATCGGCGTGGCGCGCCCCGTGTCGCTCATGGTGGAGACGTTCGGCACCGAGAAGGCGGCGGTGGGGGCCATCGAGCGCGCGGTGGCCGAGGTGTTCGACCTGCGCCCCGGCGCCATCATCGACGCGCTGGATTTGCGCCGCCCCATCTACCGCAAGACGGCCGCCTACGGCCACTTCGGCCGCGAGCTGCCCGAGTTCACCTGGGAGCGCACCGACCGCGCCGAGGATCTGCGAAAGACCTGCAGGCTAGCATAAGGGGCTAGCACCCCCTTGGAAGGAGTTCCATGATTTACGATAATGTGCTGCAAGCCATGGGGCATACACCTCTCGTTCGTCTCAATCGGTTATCTGAAGCGAATGCCGCACAGATACTCGTTAAGTTTGAGGGCGTTAATGTAGGAGGCTCCATTAAAACGCGCACGGCATTACAGATGATTGAATCCGCCGAACGCCGCGGCGAAATTGGGCCAGATAGTATTATCGTTGAACCTACAAGCGGCAATCAAGGTATAGGGCTCGCGCTTGTGTGTGCTGTGCGCGGTTATCGTGCGCGCATCATTATGCCAGACAGCGTGTCGGAAGAGCGTCGTAAGCTTGTTCGCCACTATGGTGCTGAGGTAATTGTCGTACATGATGCTGGCGATATTGGAGAGTGCATATCCAAATGCATCGCTCTGGCTAAGCGTATGGCTAGCGAGGATCCTCGTGTTTACGTGCCACAGCAGTTCGAGAACAGGGATAATTTACTAGCGCATCGCTATCATACAGTACTTGAGATCTTAGAGGACGTGAAGGGGCCCATACATGGATTCTGCTCGGGCATTGGTACAGGTGGTACTATTTCCGGTATAGGGCAGGCACTCAAACGTCTTTTTCCTGATGTATGCATTTGGGCCGTTGAGCCGGAGAGCGCAGCGATTCTTTCGGGAGGAAGCGTCGGAACGCATTTGCAGATGGGTATCGGCGATGGGCTTATTCCCGATATCCTTGATCAGGGCATCTATGACGATATCTGCGTGGTTTCCGATGAGGAAGCTATCAACGAGGCTCGCGCGCTTGCTCGTGAGGAGGGTTTGCTTTGCGGCGTATCGGGCGGTACAAATGTGGTTGCCGCACGTCAGCTTGCTCGGCAACTTGGTTCGGGCAAGACAGTGGTTACTTTACTGCCCGATACGGGCGAACGATATTTTTCCACTGAATTGTTTGAGGATTAATCGACGCCAAACCAGACATAGGATCAGTCGATAACATAAGAAAGAAGCGCCATGACCGAGAGCTACGACATCAAAGACATCGACCTTGCCGACGCAGGGCTTGCCCGCATCGAGTGGGCGGCGCGCGACATGCCCGTGCTGGCGTCCATCCGCGAGCGCTTCGCGAAGGAGCGCCCGCTTGAGGGCGTGCGCATCGGCGCGTGCATGCACGTGACCACCGAGACGGCGAACCTCATGCGCGCGCTGGCGGCCTCGGGCGCCGAGGTGGCGCTGTGCGCCAGCAACCCGCTTTCCACCCAAGACGACACCGCCGCCTCGCTCGTGCGCGACTTCGGCATCAAGGTGTTCGCCGTCACCGGCGAGGACATGGACACCTACCGCCGCCACATCGACGCGGTCATCGCCACGAACCCGCAGATCATCATGGACGACGGCGCCGACCTGGACACCGCGCTGCACACCACCCACATTGACAAGCTGGAAGGCGTCATCGGCGGCACCGAGGAAACCACCACGGGCGTGGTGCGCCTTGTGTCCATGGCGAAGGAGGGCACGCTGGGCTACCCCGTGTTCAACGTCAACGACGCGAACACGAAGCACTGCTTCGACAACCACTACGGCACGGGCCAGTCCACGCTCGACGGCATCGTGCGCGCCACGAACCGCCTTTTGTGCGGGCGCACCATCGTGATCTCGGGCTACGGCTACTGCGGCAGCGGGCTCGCCCTGCGCGCCAAGGGCATGGGCATGCGCGTGATCGTGTGCGAGGTGGACCCGCTGAAGGCGCTGGAGGCGCACATGGAGGGCTACGAGGTCATGCCCGCCGCCGAGGCGGCGCGCTTCGCCGACGTGTGGGTGACGGTCACCGGCAACTGCAAGGTGGTGGACGCGCCCGCGTTCGAGAACATGAAGGACGGCGCCATCGTGTGCAACTCCGGGCACTTCGACAGCGAGATCAACCTGGAGTGGCTGCGCGAGCACGCCGTGAAGGTGGAGGAGATCAAGCCGCTCGTGGAGGAGTACACGCTTGCCGACGGGCGCACGGTCATCGTCCTGGCGCAGGGGCGCCTCGTGAACCTGAGCTGCGCCGAGGGGCACCCGGCGTCCGTCATGGACATGAGCTTCGCGAACCAGGCGCTCGCGGCCGAGTACCTCTTCCAGCATGCGGGCGAGCTGGAGAACAAGGTGTACGACGTGCCCGCCGCCATCGACGACGGCGTGGCGCGCGTGAAGCTGGAGACTCTGGGCGTGAAGATAGACACCCTCACCGAGGAGCAGATCGCCTACATGAACAGCTGGAACTTTTAAAGTGTATACAAGGGTGTATAGTTCATACTAGGGGTGGTGCTGTGATTGGCTTTCCTAAATTCAATTCCGGTTTTTTAGCCTCCTTACTACCAGAGGAAGTGTTTTCTTCAGAATACCTGGGGTCTTTTTACGGTTTTCCTCTTATTGGGAAAGAAAAGGAAATATCACGAAGTTTTTCTTCTAAACGCCTGAAAGAGTTTTCCGTTGGGCGCAAATGTGCTCGCAACGCTCTCTCGCATCTGGGCTTCAATGACCCTCCTATCCTCATCGGTACCAACCGAGAACCGATTTGGCCCAAAAACATATGCGGGAGCATTACGCATTGCAGAGGATATGCCGCTGCCGCAGTCACCTCAGATTACCGATTTCGAACTATCGGGATTGACGCCGAGCCGAATAACCCCATTGAATCAGAGATATACAGTTTGATAATGAGCAAGAAGGAGATAAAACAGATGGGTGAGCTTACCTGCAGTCAGCCAAATATATCTTGGGATAGGCTGACTTTCAGCGCGAAAGAATCTGTCTACAAGGCATGGTTTCCAACGTATGGGAAGTGGCTCGATTTCACTGATTGCGAGGTCATGTTTTATCTGGATTCACATCGTCCCAACAACCAACCCAAAGAACTGGTTGTTGGGCGCTACCATGCCCAACTGCTTAAATCAAAAAGATCATATTCCTGCAACGGACAATGGGCATTTGTGCCATTTTTCAATCTCCTCATAACGACAACAGCAGGCTCTTTGACGGAATCTTGATTCGATACGTCACTCCGTATTATAACTGTCGACATTCGCAGTTTAGCGCAAGTCGCAGATTTCACCCTCAGATTAAAGTCGCGCTTTGTACTTCGTTCATCAGGACTATCGCTTGGCTCTTTGCATCATAATGCAATTCATTTCTTTCTTGTTAAAGCTTGTCGAAAAGGATATCGAGTTAAACTCCCGCTCGATATTCCGTTCCAGCTTCATGCCAAAGACCGAAAAGTAGCAGAATCGCTCCAACAACCTTTAAGACAAAATATTGGATATTTATGCATTGTGCTGCAGCATGACGCCCAAGGGGTTGTTGTGGCGTAAGCAAAATCTCCCGCAACAACCCTAAACACTTGCGAACCGATAGACCGAGCGAGAATCTTCCGTCAGTTTAGCGGTGACGATGCATTACCCATCCGTCTCGTAGAGCACCCCAAGATCGACAGTCTGCGGAGCACCATTGTCGAACCAGACAGAATTTTGACTTTTCAAGTCGGGACGCTATGTGGTCAAACATGACATCATGCTCCGTCAGAGAGGAGGTGGCTGTATGCAAGACGTAAGGAATGCGCTCGGCAAGCTCGTCTGTCGGGCAGATAGAAAGCTGCGTCGCGTAGAAATAGTACGCAAGGGCCAGCTTACCGTGCTTACGTTCGAGAGCAATGGGACTATGCGCATAACGAATTTGCCCAAAACGTAGCACATCCTTGAGGATGTAAATAAATACCCGCCGATCCGCCAGACGGACAGGAGCCAAACGTCCTGCCCGTCCTTTTTTGCGCTTTCGGCCGGTTGCTCCTGCGGGTCTGAACCGAAGGAGCAATATATGGCCCGATTTTACGAAAGCAGGAACATTGACGACTCCCAAGCCCAATATCGCATTGTGGTGAGGACGCCTGACGGCAAACGAACCGAGATAAATCTGCCCAGGCAAGTATTCGAGGGCATAGAGGAACTTCAGCGTGAGTTCTGGCGAACGGAGCGCCGCGAGACAAGACACTCACTACACTTGGCGTCGATGGACGAAGCCTCTCTTGCCCCCAACAATCCCGAAAAAGACCCAGAGTTAATCTTTATGGAGAAGCTGGAATCCGAAGCGCTGTTTCAAGCGTTCCAGCAGATACCCGCCGCACAACGCAGGCGTTTTCTGATGAGGCACTTGCTTGGTATGCCCACGGCGAAGATAGCCGAAGTAGAGAGGTGCTCCGATCGCGCAGTGAGACGCAGCATCAGTCTTGCGCGAGAGAACCTGAAAGAGATTCTCTCTTCCGGTTTCTAGTGTTTTTCTCCGTGCGGGGTTCCGTTTCGCCCACCTAGCTGTCCGTCTCTATGAGGGAGGAAATCCCTCGATGGAACCTTGACAGCCCCATACCCGCCCGCCCTTGCAAGGTCAAGAGCGCGCCACGCCATGAGGGGCCTCGTGGGCGAGCGGGAGCCGCGGAAGCGGCGTTTCAGGCGGCCGCGGGTCGGACGACCCCGACTCTCGGCCGCAGTTACATATTGAAACGAAGGAGGTGCCTCATGGACGACCATCCGCGCAGGGGCGATGTGTTTTTCGCTTTCCTCGACCCCGTTCTGGGATGCGAGCAGGGAGGCACGCGTCCCGTCCTCGTCGTGCAAAACGATGCGGGCAACAGGCGCAGCAAAACTATCATCGTCGCCGCCATAACCGGCAAGCCCAAGGCGAACCTCCCCGTGCACGTACCCGTGCCCGCGTCGGCCGGGCTCAGGGAGGGCTCGGTCGCCCTCCTGGAGCAGCTGCGCACCATCGACAAGCTGCGCCTGCGCGGGAGGGCGGGGCACATCGGCGCCGAGCAGATGAGGCTTGTGGACGCTGCACTCGCCGTGAGCCTGGGGCTCAAAGGGCCGGGAGACGACTTCATGCTGCTCACGCTGTGCAGGAAGTGCCATCAGACGTTCTGCGACTCGGACGACTACCTGGTGTGGCGCGCGGACTTCGAGCAGGAGCAACGCGAGCCCTGCACCATCTGCAATACCCGCACGGGCTACGACTACAAGGTCGTGAGGAGATGACCGCGCGGCCTTTCGTCCCTTGTCAAGCATGCGATGCGGAAAATCGCATCGTTTCGCGCTCTGCCGAAATGGCTCATTATGAGCGTCGCGCGGAGGCGGCGTTTGACGACGAGGCGCTTTGCGGGGCCGACCCTGGCGGGCTGTTCCTGCCCGCGCTCGAACCGTACCCCTACATGATGACCCCCTGCCAGATAGCCGAGTTCACGGGCCTCACGTCGCAGGGCGTGAGGAAGCTGTTGGCGGCGGGCGAGATGCGCGGGGTCAAGTTCGGGTCGAAGTGGCTGGTTCCCAAGCTCTGCCTCCTACGCTATCTGAACAGGCGCGAAGATGGAGGAGAGAATGACGAAGACGCTCAAATGCGACAAGCCCGTGGATCTCGATGAGGCGAGGAAGGCGAAGGGGCTTCCCCGCAGGAAGCGCGACGACCCGAAAGCGACCGCCTACGAACTGCGCATCAGGGTGCCCGCCGAGTTCCAGGGGGTCATGGGGCGCAAGAAGCTGTCGCGGACGGTGTTCGCCCGCAACAAGCGCGAAGAACTCAGGGCGCGCATCGCCGAGTTCGAGGAAGATGCCAACAGAATGCTTGAAGATAGGACGACGGGGGTGGGCATTGGGGCGCAAGACGTTTCACCGCTGAGTCCCGCAACGCCTTTCGGAGAGTACGTTGAGCGTTACATTGCGCTCCGCAGCAATGGGGCCATAGGAAGGCAAACCCTAGCCAACGAGCGGCGATACGCCGAGTACCTGCGTGAGGTAATAGGGCTTATCCCCCTTCGCGATTTGACGGCGATGGACGTGGAGCGATGCCTGCTTCAGGTGCCCGAGATTTCGCGGCGGTGGGCAAACGAGCGCGTGGAGGAATGGAAAAGGAAACGCGAGCAGGCGGTGCGCGAGGGGAATCGACGGAAGAAGAAGCCGCTCGGCTCCCCGCGCGTTGCCGGGCCCGATATGCAGCACAAAATCCTCAAATTCTGCCGCGAGATCCTCAACGACGCGCTGGATAGGGAGCTCGTGCAGAAGAACGTGGCGAAGGCGCGCTTCCTCTCCAAGAACTTCAAGAAGAGCCGCCCGCTCATCGACCCTCTCATGGAGGAGGATGCGGCGCGGTTCCTCCACGAAGTGAAGGCGCTTCCCCTGTCGCCTTTCAAGGTGGCGTGCCTCGCCCTTTTCTCCAGCGGGATGCGCCCCGAGGAAGCACTCGCTTTGAAGATGGGCGGCGTCAACGTCGGCGGCGTCCCTTCGGCGAGAATCACCGGGTCGCTCGAACACGGGACGGCGGAAATCGTTGAGTATACGAAGTCCGATTCGTCGTACCGCACGGTTCCTATCGACGATTACACCTCCCGCGAGATAGGCAGATGGATAGAGGAGAAGAGCAGACGCCTGCGCGCCATGGGCATCAGGCCCGGCCCAAGCACGCCTCTCGTGGGAGAACTTGACAAGCCCCTCACCTACAACGTGCTCAAGAAGCAGTGGCAAAGGTTCGTGGAGAAGGTGGGGTTCGAGGGCGTGCGCCCCTACGCGCTGCGGCATACGTTCGCCACCATCAACCTCGCTCGCGGCGAGAACATCAAGACCATCTCCGTCATCCTCGGACACGCGTCGCCGTCCTATACGCTCGACCTCTATGTGGGCTACATCCCCTCGACAAGCAGGGAGCTATCCAACAGGTACGTCTCACGGCTCGAATCGCTGCCGCAGGCCGCATAGTTTTGGAACTTTTGTATTCCGCTGCGTTTTGCTTGGGATGCGTTATAATTCAAGCGCTGCGTTTAGTCAGCGAATGAATTGCGGGCGTCGCCAAGTGGTAAGGCCCAGGCTTCCCAAGCCTGTACCGCGGGTTCGAGTCCCGTCGCCCGCTCCAGCAATCAACGAAGGGCATCGGCGTTTGTCGGTGCCCTTCGATTTTTCTCTTGCAGATGTCCAGTTTTGAAAACAGTTGAAATTTGACGAACTTTTTGACGAACTTCTCGCCATGCGCTAAACTCTAAAAGCGATTTTGCAGGTGACGAGCGGTTTTCTCGGAAATGGAGCTCGGGATGGAAATAGCTTCCCAAGCTTGTATTCGCGGGTTCGAGTCCCGTCGCCCGCTCCATGAACTTCCCGACCCCGCCTTCCGGCGGGGTCGTTCGTTTTTTGGGACGCGGATATTGTTTCGAGAGCGAAAGACCGCTGCTTGGCGTGAGTCAGGGGGACGGCCCTCTGACTCACTGATGCGCGGGCGAGTTCCTTCTCGCCCATAGCCGGAGGTATGCGAAGCCGATGAGGGCGGGCGGAACCGGCGCCGCCGCCTGCGCCGCATAGATTCCGATGAATCCGCAGCCCAAGGAGGCCGCCAGGAGCCAGGCTAGCCCCATCCTCATGATGAAGGCGTCGATGAGAGAGACGTCGGAAACATCCTGCGCAAACGCGAGTACGGCGGGGAGTTGTTCGGAAGTTTTGTCGTCCACTACTCGCTCAAGGTCGGAGGATCAGGGAAGGACGTCTGGTGGGAAGACGGCAGATGGTTCTCTCGCGAAGGGGCATAAGGTATAAGGCAGAAGACCGAGGTTAACCTTCCCAGATCGGACTGAATTCCCCGCATGACTTCACAAGATCGTCGGCTATTGTGGCGCGCCCCTTTCGAGGACGCGCCACGAAACACTTTTGCTCGACCCCCGTACGGCAGACGAGCTCGGTCATACCAGCACTTCGGGTCATAGCCTGAAGGTCGTTGGCTCGAATGCAGCCCTCGCGACCAATAAAACACCAGGTCGGAACGTAATCTCTGACCATATTTATTCTCTTGAGCAGCTCTATGTGGGCGAATATGGGCTAATTATTTGGCTAAGATACCGTGGAACAACCTGCAACCTGGGAAACCCCGTGAAACGCCAGGGTCATTAACCCAAAACCCTGCCAATCGGCGATCCTGCGATTCCATATTGCGAACGCAAAGCTTCGCGTCCTCCTCCCTTCGTAGAAAAATCCTCTCGCGCCCCTCCGATGGGGCGAATAGAACCGAAAAACACCCCTCTCGTTTGCTGCTTACCCGTCCATTCCCAATAATCTAGCCAAGCATCAAAGAAGGGATGTTTCTTTTCGGAAAGCCGAAGACGGAGAAACGAGCGGGGGGATCTCAGCAGCTTTTTCAAATACCAAAGCGATGGGGGCCGCTAATGGGTCCGGCGATCGCAGCCCTGCTGGTTTGATTTGATAGGCAGGCCGTAGCGTTGCTCAATCTTGAATCGCGTTTGCCTCAGCCGCCCGGCGATGTGCAGATGAGCTGAATGACGGAGCAGATCCGGTGTTTTCCGGATCTGCTCGGTATCGCCAGGTCAAGTGGAAGAGCCGGTCTTCATAAGAACTCATGCTTCATCTGCAACTGCCCAGAAGAAAGGCGGCAGCCGCAATTGCTAGTTCAACGTTACGTCGTAAGATGCCAGCGTCTCGTAAGTGTCATTATCCCAGACCTCAATAACCATCTCGACGTTCGTCATTTCGCTAACGCTTGCGACATCATCGGAATCGGCATAGAAGAACGCGCCCTCTGCCAGCTTGCCAGGCAATACGACTTCGCCGCCCCAGAAATCGACCATCTTGCCATTGACGGAGCACGCATCAGAGGGAACCGTTACGTAGATGGGCTTGTCGGATTTATTGTTCACGTCAACAACGTAGCCCGAGCCTCCCCATTCGTCGCTCTTCTTCGCCACGACGTCAATCGTCCACATGTCGTCGTCAACAACGGTGACGGGAGTGAAGGAGGCATCGTAGGTCACTCCGCTGTCGGCAGAAGTAGCGTCATCTCCCTCGTCGCTAAGGATGCCCTCCATGCTCGCGGCATCTTCTTTGATCTTCGCTGCCTCTTCTGCGCTGACCTTCTGGAAGGTCATCTCCTCGCCATCAACAGCAATCGTAAGCTCTTCGCCATTCAGTTTGCCCGTTGCGGAACTGCCTTCGATGGTCAGCGTGAGTTCGGTACTGCTTTTTGCTTCCCAAGTGCCCGATATTTTCTCGCCCATCATATCAAGAACAGCAGTTTTGTCTTCGTTGAGGTCGAGTACGACGCTTATGCCGAACGCCTCCATGGCCGCAATGTCGTCTTCGGTTGCGCCTGCTACGTTCGTCATCTTCCAGCTTCCCTGGAAGTTCGCCGAAGCGTCTTTTTGCGCGCCGCTGCAGCCGGTAAACGCAAGGCTCAAAGCGATTACGAGCGCCAGCGCGGTGATCGATAACAGTCTCTTCATGATTTCCGTCCTCCTCAGTTCGAACGTTTTGTTCGTGAGACGGTTGCCTCACACCGCTATTGATACACTTCGAAAGTCTGCTAATCCATTACCTCGTTGGGTATTTTCTTGGGGCAAAAGAAAAAATACTTAAATTGAGTAGTGTCGCTGTCTTATGCATAACCGCAGTTCAATCACATGATTTCTGAATCCAAGGCCTAAATCGAATACTTCGGTTCTGAAAGTTGATGCGCGGACAATGTTTTGCTGGCATAATGAGCCGTGAGACTCGATCTTTTTCCTATCTGCTGCAAGCAACGATATGTATGGGGGGTTGTGCGTATGAGAAGGATAGTCGGCATCATTCTTTCGTTGGCGCTCGCCTGCGGGCTGTTGCTCGGTGCCGGCTGCGTCCGCTCGCAGAGCAACCAGCCGACCACCATCACCATCTGGCACGTCTACGGTGGCCAGACGGATTCTCCGCTCAACGATCTCATCGATGTTTTCAACAACACGGTTGGTGTCGAAGAGGGCATCCAGGTTGAGGTCGCCATGGTGTCGGACAACAAGAACATCCACAACGGCATCATTGCCGCAGCGGCGGGAGAGCCAGGGTCGCCGAAGCTGCCCGATATGTTCGTTTCCTACCCGAAGACCGTTCTTGCTCTGCCTGATCAGAGCATCCTTGTCGATTATCGCGATTACTTCACCGAAGACGAGCTTGCAGCCTTCGTGCCGGCTTTTCTGGAAGATGGCGAAGTCGACGGCCATCTTGTGTGTTTGCCCGTTGCCAAGTCAACAGAGTTGTTCTTCGTCAACAAAACCGATTTCGACCGCTTTTCCGCTGCAACAGGCGTAACCCTTGACAGTTTGAGAACGTGGGAGGGTCTCTTTGACGCTTGTTGCGTCTACGAGGAATGGACCGACAGCCTTACGCCGGATATCGAAAGCGATGGGAAGGCGTTTTTCGCCCATGATTACCACTTCGATTACTTCCAAGTGGGCATTGAGTCTCTCGGAACGTCGTTTTTCGACGGTGACGACATCTCGTTCAACTCGACGTTCGCCCGCGTGTGGCAGCCTTATGCGCGCGCGGCAATCAGCGGAGGCCTGTGGCTGGGAGGCGGCTATGCGACCGATCCCCTTCGGACGGGGGAGGTGGTTGCCAGCGTTGGCTCTTCGGCGAGCGTTCTGTATTACACCAACGAAGTTATTCGCGCCGACAACACCTCCGAAATCGTCGAGTTCGACATCATGCCCGTCCCGACATTCGCCGGCGGGGAGAAGATGGTGATGCAGCGAGGGGCAGGGATATGCACGGTAAAGTCGACGCCCGAAAAGGAGCAAGCCGCCATCCGGTTCCTGAAGTGGCTTACCGACCCCGAGCGCAATAGCCAATTTGCCGTAAGCACCGGCTATATGCCCGTTGTTCAGGAGGCGTACGATTCCTATTTGCCACAATGCATTGAAAAGCTAACCGACCAAAGATACGTTGAGCTTTATCGCGCCTACATAGAAACCCAGCGGGACTACCTGTTTTACAAAGCCCCTCAAACCGATTCGTATCTGCAGCTTGAAGATGCTTTCGAGTCGAACGTGCGAAAGCATCTCTCGGCGGCGCGCAACAGCTTCATCGAATCAGGAGACGAAAGCAGCGCGGCTCTCGACAGGCTCATCGCCGATAGCTACGAGCAGTTCAAGAAGGGAGTCTGATAATCCGGCAGCATGGATCCCGGTTACGAGCCATGCGATCGCGGAATGATGGCCTAGCATCTGTTTGTCGGGAGGTCAGATTCCCATAGATTGAAACCGGATTCTCGGTTGGCGAAAGGAGGGAGTCGCGCATGAACCGCATACGGCAGACGATCGAGCTTATGCATGCGACGTGCAAGGAAGTCTCCATGCGGCGCAAGCTTGTCGCATATTGGGCTTCGATGATCTTCGTCCTGCTTGCTGCGATGCTCATCCTCGCCAGCTTGTTCGGCGTGTTCTCCATCAGGGAGAGCAACCTCCGTCATGCGCTCGACGCCCATCATGCCAGCACAGTGGCAAGCGTCAAAAAGCAAACGAGCGTGCTTGCCGCCCATGCCATCGCGTTGTCTCAGGAATCTTCGAACGCCCTTGATCACCAGCTGCTCACCCATCCCACATCCAAGCTCAACGACGACCCGGAGGGCATTGCCCGCGCCGAACGCGCGTTGTTCTCCGTGTTGCGCACCGCGCTTGAGACGAGCCCGTGCAGCGGCGCTTTCGTCATCATCGACGCCACTGTCAACACACAGATCGACAACGCCGAAAACTCTCGCGCCGGCGTGTACATCAGGTTTGCGAATCTCAGTGTAAGCGAGGTTGTCGGTCAAGATATCGTTCTATTTCGCGGGACGCCCCAAATCGCTCGGGAAAACAGCCTCGAGCTCCATAATCGGTGGAGGCTGGAGTTCGACAGCTCTCTTATGCCCGGATACGAAACGATGCTCCGCGGTTCGACCGGGAGGGTTTCGGAAAGCTGCCGATGGACAAGCCGTTCGCAGCTTCCCGGCACCTGGGAGGGCGTGGCCATGGTCGTCGCTCCTGTCTGCTCTTCGAACGGAACGGTTCGCGGGGTGTGCGGTCTGGAATTGAACGATTTGCTTTTCAGCCTGTCCTATCCCGCGCAAGATAGCGAGTACGGCTCTGTGATGACGGCCGTAGCCCCTGTAAGCAACGACGTTGTGGACTTGCCCAAGGGCATGACCGGAGAGCTCAAATCAACGTATCTGTCCGACGCCGAAAAACTCTACGTTCGCGAGGACTCCGGCTTCAACGTGTATGAGGCGTCAAACGGCACGTTCGTCGGCCTTCACACGCCGCTTGGCCTGCAGACAACAGACGGCGAGGACGTGTGCGCCATCACCCTCGTTCCCCGAGAGTATTACAGCGCGATGGCCTTCGCCGACCGCATGAAGATCATCGTCGCCTCTTCGCTCCTGTTCGTCGTCGCGCTTATGCTGTCCCGGTATTTGTCGCGTCGATTCGTAAGGCCGATATCCGATGCGGTTGACGCCCTCAAGGCGGACGGATCCATCGGGGACGGCCTGACGGGTTTTTCCGAAATAGACGCGCTCGTTTCAGTATTGGATTCGAAAGCGGCGAGCATCAAGCCGAGCTTGCTTCCTCCCGATGTCGCCTCTTTGCTCGATGAGTTTTCGGCTCGTTTCGCCACGCTTACCGCCACGGAGCGCAAGATAGTAAAGCTTTATGCCGACAACTTGGAAACGAGCGAGGTCGCCGAGCGTCTGTTCATCAGCATCCATACCGCACGCAAGCACAATGCGAACATATATCGCAAGCTGAACGTCGGCTCGCGTGAAGAGTTGGTGCTCTATCTGGAGCTGTTCCGCCGATGCAAGAAGCTCGATGCCCTCTTCGGCGAAGGGGGCGCTTCGCAGAATCCGGAGGCTTAGCTGCCGGTCAGGCTCCTGATCAAATTAAGTACTTTCCCGCGTTCGCGTTGAAATACCCAATAAGGTAATGGAACTTCGCGGACCTCCCCCCGCATAATGCAGTCAACGGAAGGGCTCTCGCCCTGACCTCGCCCCGCAATTCAAACCCCGTCTCGGCGCTCGCCAAGAACTGCGCGGCAGCTATCAAGCGGGCTAGGAATGCAGGCGGCCCTTCCTCTGTGGCGTCGCAGTGGCTGAATGCTGCATTCGGTAAGGGAGGATGAACCATGGGACTGTTCGGGAAGCTTTTCGAGAAGAAAGAGTGCGCTATCTGCGGCGGAGAAATCGGTCTTTTGGGCAACCGCAAGCTTGAGGACGGCAACATGTGCAAGGCGTGCGCAGCCAAGCTGTCGCCATGGTTCGATGAGCGCCGGCACTCGACCGTCGCGCAAATCGAGGAGCAGCTTGAATACCGCGAATCTAACAAGGAAAACGTCGCCGCGTTTCGCACGACGCTATCGCTCGGTGAAACCGCCAAGGTTCTTGTCGACGAAGACGCAGGCCGCTTCATGGTTACCTCGGCGCGCAATTACTCGGAAGCGAACCCCGATGTGCTCGAGCTTTCCGATATCACGGGATGCACTTACGATATCGACGAGGGCATCGACGAGGTGACGCGTTTCGACGAGAACAACGAGGCCGTAAGCTACGATCCTCCGAGATTCACCCACTCCTACAATTTCTATGTAACCGTTTACGTCAACAACCCGTATTTCGACGATATGCGCCTCAAGGTGAACAGCCGAACCGTCGAAGTCGAAGAGAGGCGCGGGCCTGCGGTTTCTGCGAACCCGGGCAGCATCAACCTCGTTATCGGCTCGCTTTCGGGAGCAGAGACGTTCAATCCCGAAGCCAGCGTCGAGTACTGTACGTACCGCGACCTGTGCGAAAGGATAGTAGCAACCCTTCTTGAGAACCGCCAAAGCGCACGTGAGGAAATCGCAGCGGCGGCGGCGCCCAAAGCAGCGGTTGCGTGCCCGTATTGCGGTGCGACAACAACGCCCACAACGACGAACTGTTGCGAGTTCTGCGGCGGAGCCCTTGGCGATTAGGCTTCGCGCTGAATCGGACACCGGGCAACTGATCAACGGAGGCGGCCATGGCTTCGAGCGTGAAAAACTACCAGTGCCCTTCCTGCACGGATCCTCTCGGATTCGATGCGGAAACAGGGTTGCTCGTATGCCTCCGACGCCATAGAGGCCCTCTATGGCGTGCGCACCGAACCCGAGGCATCGGCTGAAAAGGCCGACATGGGTTCCAAAGAGGGCGGTTCGCCTTGGAGCCTGGCGAGAACAGGGGGTTCGACGATGCGGAAGAGCAGGAGATGCGATCATGCTGCTGCCCCTCGTGCGGGGCCGAGCTCGTTTGCGATCATGCGACCATAGCCGCGTCGTGTCCCTACTGCGACAATCCGACCGTGATCCGATCCAGGGTTGCAGGCGCGCTCAGGCCCGATCTCGTTATCCCGTTCAAGTTGGAGAAAGATGCGGCCGTTGCTGCGCTGAAGAAGCATTACGTGAAAAGGCCGTTTCTGCCGAGGTGCTTCAAGGATGAGAATCGAATTCAATCGATCAAAGGGATCTACGTCCCGTTCTTCTTGTTCGACTACACTGCTTCCGGGATCTCTGATTTATATAGTAAATAGTGCATATTTAGACAAAAGGAGAGGCCTCAGCCTCTGTATTTTTTGAGCTCATCTTTCTTGTGCTATGCTGGGCGCGGCAACTTCGCTGAAAGGACTTCCATGGCCGTCTCGCAACTCGACTCTTGTGCGCTCCTTCCCTTTTCCGCCGGACAGCTCACGCCGATGCAGGCGATTGAGGCGCGCCATGCCGTGCGCAGCTACATCGACGAGCCCCTCGCGCCCGAGGCGGTGGAGGTGCTGCGAGAGGCCATCGCCCGGGTGAACGAGGAAGCGAACCTGAACATTCAGCTTGTGCTTGATGAGCCGCGGGCTTTTACCGGCTTTAAGGCGCGGCTTGTGAACTTCACAAATGTGCGCAACTACCTGGCGCTTGTGGGGCCTGAGTGCAAGGAGCTCGACGGCATTCTGGGTTACTACGGCGAGCAGCTGATGCTGCTGGCCCAGTCGCTCGGGCTGAACAGCTGCTGGGTCGGGGGCACCTACAAGGTGGTGAACCGCGCTTACAATGTGGATCTGGGCCAGAAGCTGGCCGCCGTGATAGCGCTCGGATATGGGACCACGCAGGGGGTGCCGCACCGGTCGAAGGCGCCCCAGGCGGTGGTCCCGGGCTACGACGGGGCACCGGAGTGGTTCAAGCGCGGGGTGGACGCGGCCCTGCTCGCTCCCACAGCCTTAAACCAGCAGAAGTTCTCCTTCTCGCTTGACGGTGAAGTGGGCGACGTGCCGGTGGTGCGCGCGTCCACCAGGCGCGGTGCATTTGCCCAGATGGATCTCGGCATCGCCCAGTGCCACTTCGAGATAGGCGCCGGCCCAGCCCTCTACCGCTGGGCGGAATAACCGACTTGAAGAGCCAAGAGAACCGCTCTCTTGGCTCCCGCTCAGATCCCCGTAGGGGGCGACCTTGGTCGCCCCTGTTTTGTCGTGAGTGGTTGTCCCGCTCGCGAGGGCTGACCAAGGTCAGCCCCTACGGGGAGGTGCGGCGGGAAGAAGGGCGCAGCGCTCGCTACTTCCCCGGCATGACCAGCTTCAGCAGGCGCATCTTCCTTTCGTTGAAGGGCGGGTTGCGGATGCCGGTCTCGATGAGGGTCGACTTCTTCATGGTGGACTTGTAGTGAGTGAACGCGTCGAAGCCCACCTTGCCGTGATAGGCGCCGATACCGGAGTTCTGCACGCCGCCGAAGCCCATGGCGTTACTGCTCGCGTGAATGACCACGTCGTTGATGGTGGCCCCGCCGCAGCGCACCGCGTCCAGGATGTGCCGTTGGAACGCGCGGCTCTCCGAGAAGATATAGCAGGCCAGCGGATGCTTGATCGACCGCACAATGTCCAGCGCCTCGTCCACATCGCGCCAGGTGATGACGGGCAGCGCCGGACCGAAGATCTCCTGGCTCATGAGCGGGTCGTCAATGGACACGCCCGTCACCACGGTGGGCTCAATCTGCAGCGTCTCAGGATTGCGCCGGCCGCCGAAGGCGATGCGGGTGCCCTGGGGACGGTCGTCAATGAGCCGGCACACCATGTCGAAGTGCTTCTGATTGATCATGTGCGGGTAGTCGGGGCTGGCCAGCACGTCCTCGCCGTAGTACTCGTGAATCCACCGCTGCAATTCTTCCACGAACTCGTCGGCCGCATCCTCGTGCACAAGCGCGTAGTCGGGCCCCACGCAGGTCTGACCCGAGTTCAGGCACTTGCCCCAGGCGATGCGCTGGGCGGCGCGGCGGATGTCGGCATCGGCGGCGATGAACACAGGGCTCTTGCCGCCGAGCTCCAGGGTGACGCTTGTCAGGTTCTGGGCCGCGGCCGTCATGATCTCGCGCCCCACACGCGGGCTGCCGGTGAACATGATTTTGTCGAATTCCACCTGCAACAGCCAGTCGTTCATGTCGTTTGATCCGTGCCAGCAGTACACGTAGCGCGGGTCGAACAGCTCGCGGCACATATCGCGCAGAAACTGCGACGTGTGCGGCGAGGTCTTCGACGGCTTCATGGCCACGCAGTTGCCCGCGCCGATGGCGTCCACTAGTGGAATGAGCGTCAGCTGCAGCGGGTAGTTCCACGGCGAGAGCACGGCGGCCACGCCGAAGGGGTAGGGGTACACCGTGGACGAGGAGGGGAAGTGCGCAAGTGGCGTAGGCACGTGCCGCGGCCGCGCCCATTGACGCAGCTTCCGTAGGTAAAGGCGAATCTCGTCGTAAACGAGCCCCAACTCGGTGGCGTACGACTCGAAGGCGGATTTTCCCAGGTCGGCGTGGAGGGCATCCAAGGCTTCCTGCTCGTGGGCAAGCAAGTAGGCTTGCAGCCGGCGCAGCTGGCGCAGGCGGAAATCCACGGGTAAGGTGGCGCCGGTCTCGAAGAAGGCTTCCATCTCGTTGATCTGGTTCTGCACGTCAGCCATGGAGGTGGCAACGCCGTAGTTGTTGGGGATGGGGGTCGTGGAAGGCGTGGAAGAGGTATCGTTCATGAGGGGGTTCCTTTCGAGGGAAAGTTACAACCGACGCAGCACGTCCCAGCCGGCCATGGTGATGCAAGAGGGAACGACCTTGCCGATGAGGCGCAGCGCCGCCGACTGAGGGCTCGCGCAGGCCACAGCGAAATGGGCCTTGTTCGCGCAAAGCGCTCGGTGCACCACGTCCTGCGGCGTTTGCTCGCCGAGGAGGTGCCCCACGTCGTGGCCGCCGCCGGAGGTGCGCGCCACCTTCTCGAAGCCGGTCTTCACCCAGGTGGGGCACAGCGCCGTGGCGGTGATGCCAGTTCCGTGCAGCTCCCAGCGCAGGGCGCGCGTGTAGTGCAGCACGAACGACTTGGTGGCGGCGTACACATTCATATGGGGCAAGGGCGTGAAAGCAGCGGCGGAGGCCACCTGGATGATGCGGCTGCCCCGTTCCATATAGGGCAGCGTCGCACGAGTCATATCCACCAGCCCGCGGCAGTTCAGGTCGATCATGGAATCCACCGCGGCATCGGAGATGGTCTGCCAATCGCCGAACTTGCCGAAGCCGGCCGCGTTCACCAAGAACGTGACGCGGGGGTCTTCCGCGGAAAGCGTTGCGCGAATGTTCGCGATGTCGGCCTCGCTGGTGAGGTCGGCGGCTACCGCGCGGGAGGGCGTGTCCAGCTCGCCGGCCACGTCTGTCAGGGCCTTCTCGTTGCGCGCAACAAGCCACAGCTCGTCGGCCACCTGCTGCGCATCTAGCTGCCGCGCGAACTCGCGCCCCAGCCCGGAGGACGCGCCCGTGATGATGGCTACTCGTTTCGAAGGATTCATGGAAAGTCTCTTTTCTGAACAACCGTGGGTTTAACCTAACAGTCAGAAGGCTGTTTCCGCATTGGAAGCGGGCAACCGTTACAATGATGTGGCTCTATAAAAGCTTGAAAGGACCAAAGCCTCATGGCTGCTGAAAAACCAACGCCGCCCTTCGATACGTTTGTGTTCGATGTGGACGGCACGCTGCTCGACACGCTTGACGACCTCGTCGTGCTCACTAACGATGCGCTCGCCGAATTCAACCTGCTCCCGCGCACCCGCGAGGAGATCAACTCCTATGTGGGCAACGGCGTGAAGGCGCTCATGTACCAGGCAGTGCCCGAGGGCACGCCCCAGGACGTGGCCGACGCCTGCCTCGCCCGCTGGAAGGAGAACTACGGCACCTATCCCAACGACCTGACGAAGCCCTATCCGGGCATCCCCGCCCTGCTTGCCGAGCTGCGTCGGCGCGGTTGCAAGTTGGGTGTGCTGTCGAACAAGTTCGACGGCGGCGTGCAGTTCATCATGAACAAGTGCCTCCCCGATGCTGTGGATGTGCAGCACGGGGAAGGCGGCCCGCAGAACTTCCCGCGCAAGCCCGACCCCACGGGTCTGCTCGCCACCATTGAAGAGCTGGGAAGCACGCCGGCGCGCACGGTGTACATCGGCGACTCACCGGGCGACATCCACGTGGCTCGCAACGCCGGCTGTTATGCGGTCGGCGTGGATTGGGGCTATCACGACCCGGCCGATTTCGCCGCCGAAGGCTGGGAACCCGACCTGCTCGTAAGCGATCCGGAGCAGATTCTCGCTCTCGCTCCGGAAGCCTAGCGCCTGTGTCGCAGCGAGGCCGCCTCATACTCTCATGGGTTATCGTTGCCCTGTGGGCGGTCGTGATCTTTTTCATGTCCGCCCATACCGACAGCGATTTCGACGGCACCGGCCCCTTGGCCGCGATCAAACGCTGGCTCGTGGGTCTGGCGGCCCCCGTTTTCGGCCCCGACACCGACATCGTGAACGTGGCGGCCCACTTTACCGAGTACCTGGTGTTTGGTGGGCTGCTCGTTTTGGCCGCGCGGCGCACATGGCCTGCGCTGGGTTGGGGAAAGCTCGCCCTCGTCGCCATCGCCCTCGCCAGTCTTTACGCCGTGACCGACGAGTTCCACCAATCCTTCGTCCCCGGCCGCGTGTGCGACCCCGCCGACTGGCTCACCGACACCCTGGGAGCCGCATTAGGAGCTAGCGCTGCTGTTCTTGCGCTTGAAAAGATGTTGGCAAAGAGGCAAATGGGTTGATCGGGCGAGGCAAGCGGCGGGATCAGAGAGCGAAAGTCTCCGGCAGATCTGGAGGGCGATTTCGGGCGGAAATTTCGACTTGTTAGGCATGTGCATAGGTTCAAGTACGCACCGAATTGCTATGTATAATGTAATTCATGTATTAATATGCGAATCGAATACGATCATCTAATTCGCACTATTATTGAGCGCCTGGCAAACTCTAACAAGTCGAAATTATTGTCCTCGCAAAGCGCTAGTTCTGCGAGAAATGGGCACGAGAAGCTCCTGCGCCTATTCCGCGTCCCCGTAGCCGTCGGGGTTCTGGGACTGCCAGCGCCAGCCGTCTTCGCACATGCGGGCCATGTCGTATTCGGCCGTCCAGCCCAGCTCGTCGCGGGCCTTCGTGGCGTCGGCGTAGCACTCCGCGATGTCGCCGGGGCGCCGGGCCATGATGCGGTAGGGAATCTCGTGACCGCACGCAGCCTCGAAGGCGTGAATCACGTCGAGCACCGACGAGCCCTTCCCCGTGCCCAGGTTGAAGATACCCACGCCCCGGCGCGTTCCGTCTTCCGCCGGCTCGCCGGCCACCGAGCCCACGCCGATCGGCGCGCCGGTACCCACGCGCCCGGCCATCCAATCGAGCGCCGCCACATGGCCGCGGGCCAAGTCCACCACGTGAATGTAGTCGCGCACGCCGGTGCCGTCAGGGGTGGGGTAGTCGTCGCCGAACACACCGACCTGCTCCAGCTTGCCTACGGCCACCTGAGCCACATAGGGCAGCAGGTTGTTCGGAATACCCTTGGGATCCTCGCCGATGCGGCCGGATTCGTGGGCGCCGATGGGATTGAAGTAGCGCAGCAGCACGACGTTCCACTCGTTGTCGCCCGTGTACAGGTCGGAAAGGATCTGCTCGAGCATCGATTTGGTCCAGCCGTAGGGGTTGGTGGCGTCGTGCTTCGGGCAGCTTTCGGTGATGGGCACGAACTCCGGCTCGCCGTACACGGTGGCGCTCGACGAGAACACGATGTTCTTGCAGCCGTGCTCGCGAGCAACTTCGCACAGAACCAGGGTGCCGGCGATGTTGTTCCAGTAGTACTCAAGCGGCTTGGCCACCGACTCGCCTACGGCCTTGAAGCCGGCGAAGTGGATAATGACGTCCACGGCGTGCATGGTGAAAATGGTCTCCAGGGCGGCGCGGTCCAGAATGTTCGCCTCGTAGAAGGTGAGAGAGGGCCCCGGCGCAACCTCGCGTACCGCAGCGCCGGCCGCAGCCGCGACGGCCTCGGCCTCTTCCTCGTTGGGCAGATCGGCAAACACGGGCGCCACGCCGGTGATTTCGCCCACGCGCCGCACGGCCTCGCGACTGGAATTGCTCAGGTCGTCCACGATGACGACCTGGTAGTTACGCTCGAGCAGTTCCACCACGGTGTGGCTACCGATGAACCCGGCGCCCCCCGTCACCAGTACGCAGGTTTCGGCGGGATCTTTCGCAAGCAGGGCGTTCGCCATGGGAGCCTTCTTTCTTGGAAACGACGACGCAGGTTTTGCGCTCTTGAATCGCATGACGCTATGGTATCAGGTTGGGATGGCTTGCCGCTATATTTGATGGAAAGCGCATGGTCAGGGCGGCCAGCGAGTCAGGGGGGTCTCAGGAGTCAGGAGAACCGCCCCCCGACTCACGCCCCGCCTCACCCGCGCCCAAAGAAAGCCGCCTTCAACGAAAAAGCGACTTCCACGGCCCGCATCCTCTATAATCGTTCTCGCAACAAAACTCGCAGGAAAAGCCCAGGAGGCATTGCTCATGGCTGACATTCATTTCGGAACCGACGGCTGGCGCGCCATCATCGGCGAGGATTTCACGCCCGACAACCTGAACCGCGTCGTCGCGGCGGCGGCCCGCATCTTCAAGGAGGAGGCTGTGGCCGCAGGTCGCGACGCCGATGCGCCGGGTACGCTCATCGTCGGCCATGATTGCCGCCAGGATGCCCACGCCTATGCCGAGCTGGCGGCCCAGGTAGCCGCAGGCGAGGGCTTCAACGTGCTGCTCACCGAGGACTATTGCCCCACGCCCACGCTGTGCTGGTCGGTGGCCCATAACGACGACGCGGTGGGCGGCATCATGCTCACGAGCTCCCATAACCCCGCCGAGTATTTGGGCGTGAAGCTGCGCATGGCCGATGGCGGTGCGAGCCCCGCCGAGTTCACCGATCGCGTGGAAGCCGTGCTGCCGCCGGAGCCGACGGACATCCTCGGCCCCTTCCAAACGGCCGACCTCATGACTGACTACCTGGCCGCCCTGCGCGAGCTGGTCGATGTCGAGGCCATCCGCGGCGCCAACCTGCGCGTGGTGTGCGATCCGCTTTACGGCGCCGGCCGCCACTACCTGGCCGACCTTCTGCGCGACATGGGCGTGGAAGTCGTGGAAATCCACAACGCGGAAGACCCCACCTTCGCCGGGCTGCATCCCGAGCCCATTCAGCCCTGGGTCGATGAAGGCCTCACGAAAGTGGGCGAGCTGGGCTACGATGCCCTGTTCATCAACGACGGCGACGCCGACCGCATTGCCGCTGGCGACTCGCGCGGCAACTACGTGAACGCCCACCGCATCATCACGCTGCTTACCAAGCACATGGTCGACCGCGGCGAGACGGGCCGCGTGGTGTCCACGGTGACGGCGTCGGCTATGCTCGACCGCATGTGCCGCAAGCTGGGGCTGGAGCTCGTCAGTACGCCCGTCGGCTTCAAGTGGATCTACGGCGAGATGGAAAAGGGCGGCGTCATGATCGGCGGCGAGGAATCCGGCGGCATCGGGCTTCCCGATCACGTGAAGGAGCGCGACGGCCTGCTCATGGCACTCTTGCTCACGGAATGCATGGCCCAGTCGGGGAAGGACTTGGGCGCGATCATCGACGAGATGCTCGCCGATATCGGCCGCTTGGAGTTCGCTCGCCGCGGCCTTTCCATTACCGACGAGCAGATGGCCCGCTTCCGCGCCGAAACCGTGCCCGCGTACACGGCCGACGAGATCGCCGGCAAGCGCGTGCTGGACGTGGATCGTCGCGATGGCGTGAAGCTGCTTTTGGAAGGCGACGCCTGGGTGATGATGCGCCCCTCCGGCACCGAGCCGCTCGTGCGGATCTACGCCGAGGCGGCCACCACCGACGAGGTAAACGAGCTTCTGGATGCTGCCGAAGCGGTGGTCACGAGCCTGTAGGCCGTCTCGGCACAACGCGCACGAAAGGCCGCCAGAGCCACTGTGCCCTGGCGGCCGCCCGACTTTTGAAGTGCTGTTTGTAAAACAACCAAAATAGCGAAAAAATAGTGAAATTGGAGTTTCGCTATTCGCTATTCAGAAGGTCTCTCTACCGCAGCTTTTTTAGCAGGGCCCAGGCCCGTTGCTTGTCGGCGGGGGTGTTCATCATGCCTTCGAAGTCTTGGAAGATGATGGTGGTGCGGCCGAGGAGGCGATTGTCGGCATCCAGGGTCACGGGTGTGCGGTAGGCGGCCGAAAGCGCCTCGGCGGCGAAGGCGTCGCAGGCCACAAGCGCCACCGGGTCGAGGCCTTCCACGATAGTTCGCACGTCTTCCGCGCCCAGCTTGCCCTCGTCGGTTTCCACGACCACCTGCGCCAGAGGGGCAGTGCCGAACTCCAAGCTCACCGCCGATTTCTCTAGGGCCTCCAAGGCTGCGTCGCCCAAAGGGGTCTCGCTCAGCACGAGCAGCGTGGAGGTTGGCGCGCCGGTCAGGTGGCTGCCGTACAGCATGAGCACCGATTCGCCCGTTACCTCAAAAATGTTACTCTTCACGGAAGAAATCACACTCCCTCTTGCGCTGCGCTCGCACTCGCGATAAAACATTCCTGTATATAGTAGCAAATTCCAAGGAGGCGCCCATGTGCACCAATGGAGTCAACACCGGCCAGCTGGAAATGATGATCGACCAGATCGACGACCACATTAAGCTCGAGCGTCGCCATGCGCACGATCTGGGGCATTTGGCCTCCGACGCCGGGTTTGCCACGGTGGGGGAAAAGCTGCATGACGTGATGCGCCTGCTCGACGAGGTGCGCGCCGCACTTGACGAGGCCAAAGAGGCCATGGAAGATGACGCGAAGGATGCCGCCGGCTTCACCGTCGCCCGCGTCTAGGCGGCGCGACCGATGAGCAACGACCTTGTTCGTTTCTCCGTGGCCATGCCCGAGGGGCTGCTCATGGAATTCGACCAGCTGGTGGCTCGCCGCGGCCTGGCGAAGAACCGCAGCGAAGTGGTGCGCGATTTGGTGCGCGACGCCCTCGTGGAAGAAGAGTGCGCAACGCCTGGGGGCCTTGTCATGGGCACGCTCACCATTATTTACGACCACCACTCCAACGATCTGCAGGAGAAGCTGCACACCATTCAGCACGACTACTTCGACACCATCATCTCCACGATGCACGTACATGTGGACGAGCATATGTGCTTGGAGGTTATCGTCATGCGCGGTGAAGCGGGTCTCGTGCAAAGCGTGGCCAACCTCATTTTGGGCACCAAGGGCGTGAAGAACGGCAAGCTGGTGCTTACCACCACGGGAAGGTTTATGTAATGGCAGACGAGAAGGTAATGCTGGGGCATGGTTCCGGCGGTTCCATGATGAAGCGCATCATCGACGAGGTGTTCTTCGAGGCCTACGGCACCGACGAGCTTCTGCGCGGCGATGACGCGGCGGTGCTACCGGCCCTCGCGCCGGGTGAGCGCATCGCCTACTCCACGGACAGCTTCGTGGTGACGCCGCATTTCTTTCCCGGCGGCGACATCGGCCGTTTGGCTGTGTGCGGCACCGTGAACGACGTGGCCACCTCCGGCGCCCGCCCGCTGTATCTCTCCTGCGCCTTCATTCTGGAAGAGGGCTTTCCCATGGATGACCTGCGCCGCATCTGCGCTTCCATGGCCGAGGCGGCGCGCGAGGCCGGCGTACGGTTCGTCACCGGCGACACCAAGGTGGTGAACCGGGGCCATGGCGACGGCATCTATATCAACACGAGTGGCGTTGGCTCCCTTGCCGAGGGCGTGAACCTCGGTGGTGCGCAAATTCGCCCCGGTGATGCAGTGCTGGTGAGCGGCACCTTGGGCGACCATGGCATCACCATCATGAGCTGCCGGGAGGGCTTGAATTTCTCCGCGAACATCGAAAGCGATGCGGCACCGCTGAACCACCTCATCGCCGATGTGCTGGCCGCGGCGCCGCACACCCGTTGCTTCCGCGATCCCACGCGCGGCGGCATTGCCTCGACGCTGAACGAGCTGGCCGAGCAGTCCGGCACCGACATCACCGTGGACGAGGATGCCATTCCCGTGAAGGACGCCGTGCTGGGCGCCTGCGAGATGCTCGGCTACGACGTGATGCAGGTGGCCAACGAGGGCAAGATGGTCTGTGTGGTGGCCGCCGATGAGGCTGAGGCGGCGTTGGCCGCCATGCGGAAGAGTCCCTATGGTGCTGACGCCGCCATCATCGGGCGCGTGACCGAGGCCGACCCGGCCCGCGGCCCCAAGGTGTTCCTGCGCACCGCTTTCGGTAGCACCCGCATCTTGGACATGCTCGTCGGCGAGCAGCTTCCCCGTATTTGCTAGTTCGTTACGCACTCCTTAGCCGCCCCCTGAAAAGTTTTCTATTTCTACTTGCGCTTTGGCTCTTTCATGGTATCTTGCGCAGTGAAGTAACGGGGGGCGGAAAGCCCCTGCTTCATAGACGAGGATTATCACCCGAGAACGAAGGAGCTTCCCATGTCTCATCCCGTAATTGAAGCTGACGAGTGCATCGGCTGCGGCATCTGCGTTGACGCGTGCCCCCAGGAAGTGCTCGAGGTCGTCAATGGCGTTGCCGACGCCGTGAACGAGGAAGCTTGCATCGCTTGTGGCGACTGCGTCGAGGAGTGCCCCATGGGCGCTATCCCGGAGATCGTCGAGGACTAGCTCTCAATTTTCGGTAAGTGCGATTGAACGCGGAGTCTTCCGGAGTCTCTTTTATCGAAATCCATTGAAAGCCCGTTGCTGCTGCAGCGGGCTTTCTTGCGAATTGAGTAAATGAACACGCAAAATGAGGTAGCCTGTCGTACCTTAAAGGGGTAAAATTGGCGAAATGAAAATGAGTTACCCCACGAGAAGCAACATTCAGGAGTCACGTCGTATGCGAAAGAGCAACTGGATGATAGCCGCTGTGCTTCTGCTGGCTTCCGTTGCCTTCCTCTGGATTTGGCATGCGCTGCAGTTCGATCTCGTGGACAACCCTCTCGATATCGTGGTGACGGTTGTCTGGTGGGTCGTTATTGTCGCTGCCTGCGTTGCCATTCACTGGGCCGAAAAGAAGCGTCAGGAACGAATCCGCACAATCTTCGTTGCGCCGGGGCTGCTCTACAACAGCGAGATGGGAGTGGTGCGTCTGAGCCCCGATGATGAGGTGGTCGACGCGTTGCAGGCGATTCTCTCGAACCTTACCTATGGGTTCGAATTAGCCGAGCTGCCTGCCAACTCACGAGTGCGCTTCCAGCGCATCGTGCATTCCTCGAAGTTCGGTGACGCGGGAGCTACCTGGGAGGGCGATGTCGTGGAGGTTTCACGCCCCGATCGCCCCAGGGAGTTCCATGATCGCAATGAATTGGCCTCTCTGGTTCGCGGCGCCGTTTAGCAAATTTCTCTGAAGGACTTTCCTTATGGCGGCTTCGGCCGCTTTTTCTTGCCTGTCATTTCCATTTCAGAACAGAAGAATGACAAATTCATATCAAATGCAATGTCATTACCCTATCAATATCCTATCAACTTACCGCAAAAAGCGACTTCCTCTTTAAAGCTGCGTAGAATTCTCATCGATATTGAAATCACTCTGCATTATGCGTATCGCCAGTGTTTTCGGTATCGCACTCACAGCCTGAAATGTGAGGATGCAAGGCGGCGAAAAAGCCGCCGGGGTTAAGGAGAAGTTGGTGGAAATGAACACAATACAGCGATTCGCCGACGCGCGTAACTGCCTCGAGGGAAAGATCGTGGCGGTCGCGCTCTCTCTGCTTATGGCGCTCTCGTTCCTGAACGTCTCGGTGTTTGCCGATGCTGCGCTGGCCGTCGAAGGCTTCGATGGTGAAGTGGGCGAGAAGACGACGGAGCCAACGCCGCCTGAAAATGCTCCGGAGAAGGCGTCCGAGAGCGTTTCGACGCCGACGAATGATGGCGCCAGCGAGACGCCCGCCCAGAAAGACGACGGCCCCCTCGATTCTCCGACGTCCGATGGCCTGCAAAACAATGCGGCCGTCCTGACCGTCGACACCGATGATGTGACGGTGGAGCTGACCGCTGCGGGTGCGCTTCCCGAAGGAGCGCGGCTGACGGTTGATGTGGCGGTAAACGACGAAGGCAAGACCGCCATGGAGAAGGCTCTGGAAGAGGGATACGGGCTGTACCGCATCTACCGCCTCGGCCTTGTTGACGAGGCAGGCGACCCGCTCACGCTTTCTGACATGGGCTACCGCGTTACCGTGACGTGGAATGGCATGTTTGCGGGCGAAATGAAGGCGTATCGCATTGATGGTCCCGACACGGTCACTGAAATAACGCTGGAAAAGCCCCTTACGACTCAGGGCGATATCAACCCCAGCGCTCTCACGTTCTCCACTGATGTGCTCAATGCTCCCTTTGCGTTCGCCATGCCGACGCCCAGTGACGATGAGGGCGACAAGCCGAGCGGGCCTGCCGACCCGACCAATCCTGAGCAGTCCGTAATTCCGGATGAGAACACCGGTGAAGGCGACGGCGACAACGCCGAAAACGGCAACGGTTTCGGCAAAGAAGGCGACGTGCCCGGCACCGATAACGGCGATACCGGTACAGGCGCTGACGCTGACGTGGACGCTCCCGAGCAGCCTGTGCTGTCCGAGCCCGCCGCGAACAAGCCCGTCGATGACTCGGATAACGAGCATCAGCTCACCCTGTATGTGGGCGAGGTTCGCGATCTGCACCGTTTTGCCGCTTCTGGCGGCACGTGGACTTCCGAAAACCCGGCTGTGGCCGAGGTTGCCACCACAGGCAAGGTGACAGCGATCGCTCCGGGAGACGCGGTGGTGCGCTGCGGCGAGGTTACGATCAACGTCACGGTGCGTCCGGCTCTGACCGAAGACGCCGAAGGCCCCCAGCTTGCCTACTTCTACTTCCTGCCGCCCTCCGAGAATGGTTTGAACGGCGGTGCCGCGGTGGCGGCTGGCAGCGACATGAGCGGCGCTACGTTCCTCGGGTCGGGCGCCGCGCAACTGCCCTCGGGCTATGACGGACACAGCGCCCTGCTCAATGGCACGGTGCTGCCTCTCAGCAAGGATGCCAACGGCAACGAGATCCGCAACAATTACGACGTGCAGGTTGTTCCCGGTACCTTCACCATCGGCCCGGCCGGCTCTACGGTGGTGCCGCCGCGCAACCCGCTTCTGCCGCCGCGTTCGAGCCTGGGCGCGGGCATGCCGGCGGGGGCCACGACTCCGGCTGATGCCATTGCCGGCGTGGTGACGACGATGGTCGGAAGCCAGCGCGCTGCTGCCGTGGCCGAGCAGTTCGGGGCTGTGGCGGGCATCATTCTCGACGAGGACGTCCCCATGGCCGCAAGCGTCTCCTTCGATAACGAGGAGCCCGCGGTGACGCGTGTCGGCGGCGAGGTCATCGAGGACGACGCCACGGCTCTGGGCGCCTTCGACGAGCCCCACTGCTGGGTGCACTGGGTGATGCTCATTGGCGTTCTGCTCACGGTGGGCTACGCTGCCGTGGTAGTGGCGAACCGCCTCGGTTACGCCCGCAGGATTGACGACTTCAACAACTCGCTTACCAGCACGGTTACGACGGGAGCCGAAGATACTCGCGCGGCCCGAGTCGCCCATAAGGCCTAAGGGCGCAAGCGGCCGCAGAGGCCGACGAGTCGCACGGATCAGGACGCGCGACCGGCGGCCAACTCCATGGACTGCCCGCACGGATCAGGACGTGCGGGCAGTCTTGTTTTCAGATCTGGTTGAGCAAGTTCGAAGAAGGGTGCGACGGGCTATTGAACCTGCCAGAACCCCGACTTGTCGGAGCCGACGCGGGCGATGAGCCCCAAATCGCGCAGTCGGCGGAAGCTGCGGCGCACGGTGCTCTCGCTGATGTTGAGGTTCTTGGCGATGCGCGGTGCGGTAAGGCGTCCGTCGATATCGAGCATGGCGAGCACTTTCTCGTCATTCAGCGTGAGGCTCGTGTCCTGCTGGGTCGCCCGGGCTCGCGCCGTTTGCTGCACCTCGGGCAGGTCGGGTCGGGCCACGGGCGCGGCGTTGATGGCGTTCGCGTGCGTTATCGAGGCGGTCAAAAGGCTGTCTGAATCCATGGGGAAGCACACCATAGTCTCGTCGTCGCGTAGTTCGAAGATGGGCTCGGGCGTGCCGGCTTCCATGCAGCTCATGCGGATGCGCGAGACCCCGTTGCCCCAGCCGTCGATGATGCCGAGCGAGCGCAGGGCCGCCACGAGATTGGGGTTGTTGGGCCGCGATGTGTGGCGTCCGAGGAGCGCGCCCACGGTCCAGGTGCGGGGCGGTCGGCCCACGTTGTCGATGCAGAGGCGGTCGGTGAACACGCTCACCTGCACGGGGGCGCCGCTGTCGTAGTTCTTGTGGGCGAGCGCGTTCAGCACGGCTTCGTGCACCGCATCCCGAGGCGGTCGACCATGGCCACCGGCGGTGCCGAGACGGTAGGTGCCGTGCGGGGCCGGCTCCTCTTCCGGTAGGTACTTCTCAAAGAGCAGCTCGACGGTTGAGTGCACTTGCTCGATGAGGGAACCGAAGACCTCGTCCTCGTAGATGGGCGTGCCGCCGTGACTTCCAAAAAACCCGATGCGCACCGTGGCGCCGGGGATGTACTGGTGCGGCCGGTTATGCAGCAAAAGGATGCCGGCATTGGTGGGGGTGCCGACGCCGGTCATGAGGCCCGCATGGCGCAGCGTCTGCTCGATGGCCGAGGCCTCGTCAAGGTCGACCGTGAGGTCGGTATCGCGGGCCGCGCCGGTGAAGCGCGTGACGAGGCCCATGTTCAAATCGTCCAAGCTGGCCTGCACCACGGGACGCTGCTCCCACTTGACGTCGGCCTCCATATCGCGCTGCATGAGCCGATCGAGCGCCTCGTCGTCAAGGATGTGGTTCTCGCCATCTTTATAGAAGAAGAAAATACCGCGGAAGCTGATAGGGTCGTTGGCCGGCGGAATAACCACCTCCAAACAGAAACGACCGCTGTCGAGCACCAATTCCACCGCGCAGGTGAGGTTGAGCGATTGCGCGATAAGCCCGGGAATGGTTTTCATGAGGCGGCTTGTGCGTCGCTTCACGGCGCCGCGGCTGTCTACGTCGGCATCCAGAATGAGGCGACCTCCACCGGCGTTGGCGATGCCGCAGACCAGCTCGAGGCATTCCGTGTCACGCCAAGTGGCCCGGCGCGCGATAGGAAGCGAAGATTCGGATGGGAGCATAATGGCCTCTCTTACCCTGGCAGTACCGTCGCATTACATTATATATAAACAGCTGCTCTCTGTTCGACAGCGAGAAGAAGGGAATGCCGGGCTCGTTTTGCAATGAGCGATCGACTCATAGACATAAATCGTTCATATATCGCTTCACGAGAGGCGCTTAGGAAAGTGAAGAGGCACGCGCTCAATTTCTTTGAATTCCCCCTGATAACAGCATTGTTTTAGTTTGGCAACAGAAGCTTCGTGTCGTGTCTGCACCATATTTCGGCGCGTATTGTGCTGGGAAGTGAGCTTGTCTCACTGAATGTTGTTGAGAAAACTTGACAGCACCAGACTAAGGTTTTATAGTGCATCTCAACATCATTCATCTATACGTGAAACTGTGAAAGCGAGGCAGTACACAATGGCTAAGATTCTTGGCATCGACTTGGGCACGACGAACTCCGCCATGGCCGTCATGGAGGGCTCCGAGCCCGAAATTCTGGTGAACGCCGAGGGCGATCGCACCACCCCGTCTGTGGAGGGCTTCCGCAAGGACGGCGAGCGCGTCGTCGGCAAGGCCGCGAAGAACCAGGCGGTCACCAATCCTGAGAACACCGTCTCTTCCGTGAAGCGCTTCATCGGCCGCTCCTACGACGAGACTCCCGAAGAGCAGAAGACCGTCAGCTACAAGGTCCAGAAGGGCAAGGACGGCCGCGCGGTCATCGATATCGACGGCAAGGACTACACTCCCGAGGAGATTTCCGCCATGGTGCTTCAGAAGCTGAAGACCGATGCGGAGAAGCAGGTGGGCCAGCCCATCACCCAGGCTGTCATCACCGTGCCGGCTTACTTTAACGACGCTCAGCGTCAGGCCACCAAGGACGCCGGTAAGATCGCCGGTCTGGAGGTCCTGCGCATCATCAACGAGCCGACCGCTGCGGCGCTCGCTTACGGCCTCGACAAGGTCGACCATGACGAGAAGATCCTCGTCTTCGACCTGGGCGGCGGCACCTTCGACGTGTCCGTGCTGGAGCTCGGCGACGGCGTGTTCGAGGTGGCCTCCACCGCTGGCGACAACCACCTGGGCGGCGACGACTGGGATCAGCGCATCATCGACTGGATGGCCGACAAGTTCCAGGCCGAGAACGGCATCGATTTGCGTAAGGACCCCATGGCCCTGCAGCGTCTGAAGGAAGCGGCCGAGAAGGCGAAGATGGAGCTGTCCTCCACCACGCAGACCAACATCAATCTGCCCTTCATCACCGCCGACGCCTCCGGCCCGAAGCATCTTGACTACACGCTGACCCGCGCCGAGTTCGAGCGCATCACCAAGGATCTGCTCGACCGCTGCAAGAAGCCGGTGGAGCAGGCGCTGAAGGACGCTGGCCTGAAGATGGGCGAAGTTGACGAGGTCATTCTCGTCGGCGGCTCCACCCGTATGCCGGCCGTGCAGGAGCTCGTGAAGCAGCTGACCGGCAAGGCCCCGAACATGTCCGTGAACCCGGACGAGGTCGTGGCCATGGGCGCCGCTGTTCAGGGCGGCGTGCTCGCCGGCGACGTGCAGGGCATCCTGCTGCTCGACGTCACCCCGCTGTCCCTCGGCGTTGAGACCATGGGCGGCGTGATGACCAAGATGATCGAGCGCAACACCACCATCCCGACCCGCAAGACCGAAATCTACTCCACAGCGGCCGACAACCAGACCTCCGTCGAGGTGCACGTCCTGCAGGGCGAGCGCGAGATGGCCGCGGGCAACAAGACGCTGGGCCGCTTCCAGCTGACCGGCATTCCGGCTGCCCGTCGTGGCGTGCCGCAGATCGAGGTTACCTTCGACATCGACGCCAACGGCATCGTGAACGTGTCCGCTAAGGACCTCGGCACCGGCAAGCAGCAGCAGATCACCATCTCCGGCTCCACCGCCCTGTCCGACGACGAAGTGGATCGCATGGTGAAGGACGCCGAGCAGCACGCCGAAGAGGACGCCGCTCGCAAGGAAGAGGCCGAGGTGCGCAACAACGCCGACGCTCTGGTGAACGCCACCCAGCAGACGCTGGACGAGCTGGGCGACAAGGTGCCGGCCGACGCCAAGGCCCAGGCCGAGGAGGCCATCGCCGAAACCAAGAGCGCTCTTGAGGGCACCGACGTCGACGCTATCAAGGCGGCCACCGAGAAGATCCAGCAGGCCGGCTACAAGCTCGCCGAGGTCGTGTACTCCACCGAGGGTGCGGCCGCCGGCGCCCAGGCCGCCGCTGCCGAGACGGCTCCGGCCGATGACACCATCGAGGCCGACTACGAGGTCGTCGATGACGAGAACGAAGGGAAGTAAGAACGATGACTGAGCCCGAGAAGGACCAGGTCACCTCTTCTACTCCTCAGGACATGGCCGCCGATGTGGCGGCCACCGCCTCCGCCGATGACGCCCGCGCGGCCGAGGTGGTTGCCGACGCCGAGGTGATCGAGGCCAACGAGGCCGGTGAGCTGGATGCCGAGCTCGAGCAGGCCGCCGCTGAAGCGGTGGCGAGCGCGATCGAGGAATCCGAGGAGCTGGCCGCCGCCAAGGCCGAGGCCGCCGATTGGCAGGACAAGTACGTGCGCCTGCACGCCGAGTGGGATACCTACCGCCGGCGCATGACCGAGCAGCGCGAGGCCGAGAAGGTCCGCGCCACGGAGAAGCTCATGGAGAGCCTTATCCCGGTGCTCGACGACTTCGCCCGCACGGTGGACTACGCCGAGACCAACGGCGAGACCGGCTTGCTCGGCGGCGTAAAGGCCGTGCAGACCAAGCTGTCCGATACGCTGGCCAAGGGAGGCCTGGTCGTGATCAGCCCCGCCGGTGAGGCATTCGACGCCCTTGAGTGCCAGGCCGTGGGTACGGTGGACGATCCGAGCGTTCCCGATGAAACAGTGGCCCAGGTTTACCAGCCCGGATACAAAATGGGCACTAAGGTCATCAGGCCTGCCATGGTGACGATCACCACGGGCGGCCCCAAGAGGGAAAAGCCCGAAGAAGAGTAAGACGAACGAGGGCGGCCGCAGCTTGGCCGCCCTCGTGCTTGAAAGAGCAATTCTAAGTAACTAACTAAGGTAATGGAGGTGGAACGAATGGCGTCTACGCCCGATTATTACAAAACGCTAGGCGTTCCGCGCACCGCCACGGCCGATGAGATAAAGAAGGCGTTTCGCAAGCTCGCTCGCAAGCATCATCCCGATGCCGGCGGCGACGAGGCCAAGTTCAAAGAGCTGAACGAGGCCTACGAAGTCTTAAGCGACGAGAAGAAGCGCGCGCTTTACGACCAGTACGGCACGGCGAACGAGAACCAGATCCCCCAGGGATGGGGCGGTGGCCAAGGCTTTAACGTCGAGGATATCTTCGGTGGCGGTGGGGCCGGCGGCTTCGGCGGCAGTTGGGCCGACATTCTGGAGAGCATTCGCCACGGTGAAGGTGCGTTTGGGGGCAACTGGGACTTCGGCGGCGGTTTTGGCGGCCAGCCTCAGCCCCGTCGCGGCCAGGATATGAACGTGACGTTGAACGTGACGTTCGACGAAGCGTTCAACGGCACGGAGAAGCGCATCACCGTGCGCATTCCCGGCAAGAGCGAGTCCGACACCCACACGGTGAAGGTGCCCGCCGGTGCTGTCGATGGCGGCCGCGTGCGCCTGAAGGGCCAGGGAGCTCCTGGCGAAAACGGTGGTGCGGCGGGCGACTTGCTCATCACCACTAAGATTGACGCGCATCCCTACTTCGGTCGCGATAAGGCCGACGTGACGGTTGATTTGCCGATCAATGTGGCGGAGGCAGCGCTCGGTGCTTCCATCGTGGTGCCCACGCCCGACGGCAAAAAGATCAAGGTGAAGGTGCCCGCTGGCACGCAAGACGGCAAGGTGCTCACCATTAAAGGCAAAGGAGCGCCCGATCTGAAGAACAAGGGGCAGTTCGGCAACTTGAAGATTCAGATTCACGTTGAAGTGCCCACGGACATGAACGACGAGCAGAAAAAGGCCATGGAGGACTTCCTCGCCGCGACGGGAGAGGAGAAGCGCCCATGGGCCTAGATGACAAGAACCGGCCGCTGTACATGATCAGCATTGCCGCGGAACTGGCGGGCGTGCACCCGCAGACCCTGCGCTCCTACGAGCAGAAAGGTCTGGTCACGCCGCGGCGAACCAGTGGCAACACGCGCATGTACTCCCAGGCCGATATCGATCGGCTCAACCTGATCAACGAGCTGACGAGTGAGGGCATCAACCTCGCCGGTGTCACGCGCATCCTTGATCTGCAGAGCCGGTTGGATGAGCGCGAGGAAGAAGTGGAAGACCTGCACGCGCGGGTGCGCCGCCTCGCCGATCGCGTTCGCGAACTTGAGAACCGCACGACCGTCGGCGCCATCGTCCGCGTAACGCCGACGCGACGGCTCCCCTGACCTGTCCGGCGCGAGCTGCGGGGCATACCTCCCGTGCTCAAACAGCATTGAAGTGCAGGTCCCTTCGAGGGCCTCGGACTTTCCCCCGTGCACTTCAATGAACTGCGCGCGGGAGGCACGCCCCGCATCTCGCGCCTCCTCAGCCAAGGTTGAGCGAAGCGGGATGCGGGGTGCCGCTCACCAAGCGAGTTCCGCAGATGGTATCGAAGGCGGTAAGTGAAAGGGAGCGAGTAGCCTCAGCGCCTTCGATACCAGCGAGGACTGTCTGAGCGACTGAGCGGTACCCCGCAGCCCGCCCCCGGGAGTTTCAACAATAAAAAGGAGAACGCACATGAGACTAGATAAATTGGCGGTGACGGCGCAAGAGGCTTTCCAGAACGCGATGGGCGTTGCTGGTGAGGCCGATGCCGCCGTTATCGAGCCCATTCACTTGCTGAAGGCGCTGCTCGATTCCGACGAGAACAACCTCGCCGCTATCGTGAAGCGCATCGGCGCCGACCCGGTCTGGCTGTCCCAGAACGTGGCCGACGAGATTGCCAAGATGCCCAAGCAGACCGGCGCCACTCCCATGGCCATCCCTGGCCAGGACCTTATCAAGGTCATCGACAACTCGGTGAAGATCGCCGAGAAGCTCGGTGACAGCTACGCGACGAGCGAGCACCTGCTCATTGCCCTGTCCGAGGACAAGGGTGCCGCGGGTCGCATCCTCACCACGGCGGGCGTCACCCGCAAGAACATCGAGGCGGCCTACGAGAGCCTGCGCGGCGACACCCGCGTGACCTCGCAGACCGACAAGACCCAGTTCGAAGCGCTGGAGCAGTACGGCCAGAACCTCACCCAGCAGGCCCGCGAGGGCAAGCTCGATCCGGTTATCGGCCGTAACGAGGAGATTCGCCGTACCATTCAGGTGCTGTCGCGCCGTACGAAGAACAACCCGGTGCTCATCGGCGAGCCCGGCACCGGCAAAACCGCTATCGTCGAGGGTCTGGCCCAGCGCATCGTGGCCGGCGACGTGCCCTCGTCGCTGAAGGATCGCGAGATCGTCTCGCTCGATCTGGGTGCGATGATGGCCGGCGCGAAGTACCGCGGCGAGTTCGAGGACCGTTTGAAGAACGTGCTGCGTGAGGTGAAGGAGGCTGATGGCAACATCATCCTGTTCATCGACGAGCTGCACACTATCGTGGGTGCCGGCGCCGGCGGCGATTCGTCGCTGGATGCGGGCAACATGCTGAAGCCGGCTCTGGCTCGCGGCGAGCTGCGCGCCATCGGTGCCACCACCCTGGACGAGTATCGCAAATACATCGAGAAGGATGCCGCCCTGGAGCGCCGCTTCCAGACGGTGCTGGTGAGCGAGCCCACGGTGGAGGACACCATCGCCATCCTGCGCGGCCTGAAGGAGAAGTACGAGATCCATCACGGCGTGCGCATCACCGACGGCGCCATCGTGAGCGCGGCGGAGCTGTCCGACCGCTACATCACCGATCGCTTCCTGCCCGACAAGGCCATCGACCTCATGGACGAAGCGGCCAGCCGCCTGCGCATCGAGATCGACTCCATGCCGGAAGAGGTGGACGCCGCCGAGCGCAAGCTCATCCAGATGCAGATCGAGGAGCAGGCCCTCATGAAGGAGACCGACATGGCCTCCCAGGAGCGCCTGGAGAAGCTGCGCCACGACATCGCGGCCGCCCAGGAATCTCTCGATTCCCAGAAGGCCGAGTGGCAGAACGAGAAGGACGCCATCGTTGGCGTGCAGAACCTCAAGGCCGAGCTCGAAAGCGCTCAGCTCGATGAGGAGCGCGCCACCCGCGAGGGCAACCTGCAGCTCGCCTCCGAGATTCGCTACTCGCGCATTCCTCAGCTGCAGCAGCAGCTGCACGTGGCCGAGGAAGCCGTGAAGATGAAGCAGCAGGACGGCGCTATCCTGAAGGAAGAGGTTTCCGAAGAGGAGATCGCCTCCGTTGTGGCCGCCTGGACGGGCATCCCCGTGGCCAAGATGATGCAGGGCGAGATGGAAAAGCTCGTCGACCTGGAGGAAGTGTTGAAGGGCCGCGTCATCGGCCAGGACGAGGCTGTGGGTGTGGTGGCCGGTGCCATCCGCCGCAACCGTGCGGGACTTTCCGACCCGAACCGTCCCATTGGCTCTTTCCTGTTCCTCGGCCCCACCGGCGTGGGCAAGACCGAGCTGGCCAAGACGCTGGCCGAGTACCTGTTCGATTCCGAGAAGGCCATGGTGCGCATCGACATGTCCGAGTACATGGAGAAGTTCTCCGTGCAGCGTCTGATCGGAGCGCCTCCGGGATACGTGGGCTACGACGAGGGCGGCCAGCTGACCGAGGCCGTGCGCCGCAACCCCTACTGCGTGGTGCTGCTCGATGAGATGGAAAAGGCCCATCCCGACGTGTTCAACATCCTGCTGCAGGTGCTCGATGACGGACGCCTCACCGACGGCCAGGGTCGCGTGGTGAACTTCAAGAACTGCATCATCATCATGACCTCCAACGTGGGTTCGCAGATCATCCGCGAGCATGCGGCCGAGGGACGTGCCTACGACGAGGCTCAGGCCACCGGCGGCGAGACCATGGGCGAGATGGCCGAGAAGATGATGTCCATGACGCCTGAGCAGGCCGCCAAGCGCATGCAGGAGTTCACGAACAAGATCCAGGACGCCCTTTCCACGACGTTCCGCCCCGAGTTCCTGAATCGTATCGACGACGTGATCACCTTCAACGAGCTGTCCATCTCGGCTATCGAGCCCATCGTGGATTTGCAGCTCGAGCAGGTGCGCGACCGCCTGCAGGCCCGCCACATCACCTTGGACGTGACGCCGGCGGCCATGGAGCACTTGGCCATCGACGGCTACGATCCGGTGTACGGCGCCCGTCCGCTGAAGCGTCTCATCCAGCGCGAGGTGGTCGACCGCATCGCCGAGAAGGTCATCTCCGGCGAGCTGCGCGACCGCAGCCACGTGCTGATCGACCTGGACGCCGAGGGTGATTACACCTGCCGAGTGGAAGGCCCCATGGACTTGGACGGCCTGAACCTGGACGACCCCAGCTTCCTCACGGCCGGCTCCGATCCGAAGGAGACCTTGCAGGATCTGGATACCCTGAGCAACGGCGACCTCGGTGAGGATCCCATCGCTTAATCCGCATACCCCTTTCACAGCAAGCGCCCGGGCAGCCAAGACCCGGGCGCTTTTGCGCGATTGCCGTCGCCTATTGTGCCCCCTATGCCGTTTTCGACTGCTTCTCAGCCTTCCGCGGCTTGCTGGTGACGCAAACCGGTGGCGCCAACACCTATCCAACTTATATAGGCACTCCCTGAGCGGGGGCTTGGTGTTCGAGATCGCACTCACCCTTCCTGGTGACAAAAACGTCTTCTCTGGCGCACATTTTTCGACTTATACAGGCATTTTGATTCTCGCTAAGATTCCGCATAGTGCAGTTTGCTCGATTGAAGCTCCGGTGACCTGGGGTAATACGCCAACCTTCATTCATGGTTAAGCCTCCGGGTGTTTTGGTGATTTAAGAATGCCTGTATAAGTCAAAAAACGTGCGTAGAAGGCCCTTGTCGTGTCACCGTATCTCCGAGAGAGAAGTTAGGACGAAGTTGAGCAAGGTTCGAGATGTGTGACATTTACGATCTTGCAAGCAGGCAATGGCATTCAATGTGCGCTATGTTATAAACATCGCCTATGAATATCTATCTCTCACATATCAGCGCATGGTTGTTCTGGATTTGGTGGTCCAAGATGAATGCCATCCCTTTGGGGCTGTTTCATTCGGGAAAGTGCTTCGCACGCGATCGAATGCCGTCGTTTTCGTTGCCGACGGTTTCAATAATCAAGAATGCCGCCGGTTCGAAGCGCGAAGTTCGGCAAATACTCAATGCCAATGGCCAGAGCGTGCGACAGCTGTTGGTGCGCGCTGGTATTGGCACTGGAGCTGATGGCTGTCTGTACGTTTGCGTTCCGTACGTGAAGGGCAGGCGCTGTTCGGAGAAAAATATCCACTTCCACCAAGTGAGTTGCGCGCTGCCTCGGCGATCGTTTGTGAAAGTGGCAGAAGGCTTGTATGTTGCTTCGCCCGAGCTCACGTTTGTGCAGATGGCGAGCGTCCTAGAAGAAGGGGCACTGTGCGCCTGCGGTATGGAATTGACGGGTGGGTATCCTCTGGATGCCGAGTTTCGCCCCGATGGAGAAGTCGTCTACGTGCGGGCGCCCGTCACGTCGCAAACGCTCCTCGCGGCTTACGCTGATCGCTACCAGGGCCGAGGCGGTACCAATAAGGCCCGGCGGGTGACGCGGCATCTTTGCGACAAATCCGCGTCGGTGAAGGAAACTGAGCTGGCGCTCCTCGCTCTTCTCCCGCGCCACTATGGAGGTCTCGGCGCGAAGGAGGCGCTTCTGAATGAAGTTGTGACGCTCAGTCCCGAGGCGGCAACGATTGCGCGCCAGAAGAAAGTCGTCTGCGACCTTAAGTTCAAAGATTCGAATGTTGTCGTGGAATACGATGGTGCAACCCATGGTGACGCCGAAGCGCGAACAACCGATTCTCGTCGCCGGGATGCCTTGCGAGCAGAAGGCTACAACGTGGCTACGCTCACCAACGCGCAGCTGCAGAGCCCGACGGAATTCCAGGCGATCATCGTGCCGGCCTCGCGGAAGGCGGGAAAGAGAACGCGCTACCTCTCCGAGTGCGACATGCCGCGCCATCGGGCCCTCCGCTCGCAAATCGCCCGCTATCATGCGCGAGGATTTTAGAAGATCGTTTATGCCCTTTCTACCTTCACGGCGGTGCCGGTGACGGTGGCACCGAAGAGGTCTTGGCTCAGAGCTTGGTTCAGCTGGCTCAGCTGCTCGATGGCCACCGCCGTGCCGGTGACCGAGGCGCCGAAAAGTCCCTTCGGCAGCATGTACACGTCGTAGCGTATGGCCAGAATGCCGTTGGCCCCGGCTTCGTGGGCGCGGAACAAAAGCTCGTTCCAGGCGATCCGCTTGGCCCGTTCCATCTTGCTGCCGAGCAGAAGGGAACGCTGGTCGGTGAGGTCGGAGACGATGGCGTCAGCCTCGGCGGGAAGGCCCGCGCCCACGACGGCGTCGGTGGACAGCGTGCCTCGGTACTCCGTCACGCGCCAGCCCTCGAAGGAGCTACCAGCCGTGGTCATCATGAGGGAGGGGTTCTTTTCCAGCGCGTCGAGGAACGCCTGTTTGGCCTGCTCGCGCTTCTCGTCGGCCTCGAGGGCCTGCTTGCGCTCTTGGGGAGAAGCGTCCGCGAGATCAGATCCGAAGTCCTCATCCAGCTCGTCGCGCTTTTCCAGCGCTTCTTCTAAGCTCATGACAGAAGTCGCCTCCCATAGACATCGCCAGCACATAAGAAACAATGTCGAAAGTATAGGCCGCCCGCTCCCGTGCAAGGAGAGCGCCCGGCAACGGTTGCGAAGCCTTAACCTGCGCGATTTTTCGGCAGCTTATGGGACGTTTGATTGAGGCGACCTATACCAGCCCGGCACGAAAGTTCTACGCCGCCTTTGCCAGCTTCTCGGCCTTGCGGGCGCGGCGGGCGGCGGCGCGCTTCTGCATGGCATCCACGCAAGTGGCCACGGCGGCGTCGCCGGTGACGTTCACCGTGGTGCGCATCATGTCCAGGATGCGGTCGACGCCGGCTACGAGAGCCACGCCCTCTACAGGCAGGCCCACCGACTGCAGCACCATGGCCAGCATGATCATGCCGGACCCGGGCACGCCGGCGGTGCCGATGGAAGCGAGCACGGCGGTCATCACGATGGTCAGCTGCTGGCCGATCGAAAGGTCGATGCCGAACACCTGGGCGATGAAGATGGCGCAGACGCCCTGGTAGATGGCGGTGCCGTCCATGTTGATGGTGGCGCCGAGCGGCAGCACGAACGAGGTGACCTCCTTCGATACGCCCATTTTCTCGGTGCATTCCATGTTGATGGGCAGCGTGCCCACTGACGAGGCCGATGCGAACGCGAAGCCCATTACCGGCATTTCGCCCTTCAGGAACTTAAGCGGGTTCATGCGGGCGAAGATTTTGATGATGCCCGAGTACACCAGGAGAATCTGCACGATCATGGCCACGTAAGCTACCACGATGAGCCACAGAAGGGGCCGCAGCACATCGATGCCGTTGCTGGCGATAACGGGGCAGATGAGTCCGAACACGCCGAAGGGCGCCACCAGGATGATGCCGCGCATGATGGCGATGCACACGTCCGACATGGCGTTGCAAATGTCGATGACCGGCTTGGCTTTCTTCCCAGCGGCGATCATGCCGAAGCCGAACACCACGGCGATGACGATGACCTGCAGCATAGTGGCGTCGGCCATGGGCTGGAAGAAGTTCGACGGGAACATATTCACGATAGTGTCGATGAGCGACGGCGGCTCGGTGGCCTCGTAGGAAAGCTCGCCTGTGGGCATCGTGTAGCCGGCGCCGACGTTCATGAGGTTGGCGAACACAAGCCCCAGCGTAACGGCGCAGGCGGTGGTGGCCAGGTAGAACAGCACGGTTTTGCCGCCGATGGCGCCAACCTTCTTCACGTCATCCAGCGACACGACGCCAGCGATGATGGAGAACAGCACCAAAGGTACGACGATCATCTTGATGAGGTTCAAGAAGATGGTGCCGAAGGGCTTGATGTAGGTGTCGGCGATCTCTGGCGAGCCTTGCAGCGCGAGACCCGCCAGCACGCCCAGGATGAGCGCGATGAAGATCCAGGTGGTCAGCGACAGGCGCTTGAACCAGGGCTTTGGCTTGCTATGTTCGCTCCCACTGTCGCTGTTGTTGGGCGTCGGTGCGGCCGTCTCGGCGGCGTCGACGGGTGCCGAAGTGATGGAGTCGTCGGCCATGGCGGTGCGTCCTTTCCCTTTGTGCGAAAACCGCCACCATTATAAGCGTATTCGCAGGGAAAATAGGGCACGCGGCCCAGCGATCTAACGGCCCTGCAACAAATGACGGAACGGCCTGCGCTGATTTCGCGGAAGGGCCATAATGGCAACGGAGAGTAGCCGGGAACGTGCCGACGCGAGATGTGTGGAATACGTTTTTGCTCGAAGAAGGTAGAAGCGCCATGCTATGGTGTGCCGCGCTTCAGGGGACAATATATATGAAAGGAACGTCTATGGACCGCAAGGAAATTGTCGCTGCTGCCGAGGCTTATTGGGATGAACATCGCGATGCGATTGTGGCCGATATCGCCAAGCTCGTGGAAATCCCCTCGACGGAGGATCTGGCCGCTGCCGCTCCGGGCGCGCCGTACGGGCCTGGGCCGGCCGCTGCGTTGGATGCGGCGCTGGAAATCGCCGAGGGTATGGGCATGACCGTCACGAACTGCGAGGGGCATATCGGGTTTGCGGATCTTGCCGGCAAGACCGAGAAGCAGCTGGGCATCATCGGTCACGTGGACGTCGTGCCCGCCGGTCCTGGCTGGTCGTTCGAGCCTTTCAAGGTGACCGAGAAGGACGGTTACCTTATGGGCCGTGGCTGCCTGGACGACAAGGGCCCCTCGGTGGTGGCTCTGCATGCCGTGAAGTGCTTGAGTGACCTTGATGTGGAGTGCCCCTATTCCATGCGCTTCATCTTCGGTGCCAATGAGGAAACGGGCATGGCCGACGTGACGTGGTATCTCGAGAAGTACGAGAGCCCGGCCTTCTTGTTCACGCCCGACGCCGACTTCCCGGTGTGCTATGGTGAGAAGGGCGGCTATGACGGCTGCATCACGAGCGCACCTATCGCCGATCCGGTAATCTTGGATATCTCCGGCGGCGTGGTGACCAACGCCGTGCCTGGTGAAGCCTGGGCCGTCGTGCGCGCGGATGCCTCTGCGCTGCCCAGCGCCGAGCGCATCACGGTAGCCGACGCCGGTGACGGTACGGCGCGCGTTGATGCTGAGGGAGTGAATGCTCACGCCGCCTGGCCCGAGCGCGGCATCTCCGCCATCATGCTGCTGGCGAACTACCTGCTGGAAAACGGCTTGTGCAACCAGCAGGAGCGCGAGTTCCTCGAGCTGGTGCAGAGCCTCGTGTCCGATACGACCGGTGCTGGCGTGGGCATCGCCACGGCTGACGAGTACTTCGGGCCGCTGACGGTGGTAGGTGGCACCATCCGCAAGGAAGGCGATCGTCTCGTGCAGACCATGGACAGCCGCTGGCCTACGTCCATCACAGCCGAGGAGATCACCGCCGCGCTCACGAAGCTGACCGACAACATTGGTGCCACCTTCGAGAACACCCTGCTCATGGTGCCCTTCCTCGTGAAGCCCGATGACCCGGAGATTCAGGTGCTCCAGGATGCCTTCCAGTTCGTGACCGGCGACACCGAGCACAAGCCCTTCACCATCGGCGGCGGCACCTACGCTCGCGAGTTCAAGAAGGGCGCCTCCTTCGGTGTGAACATGCCTTGGATCGAGAACCCCGACTGGGTCGGCGGCGAACACGGCCCCGACGAGGGTGTCTCCGAAGAGCTGCTGAAGACCTCCTTCAAGATCTACGTCCTAGCTCTAGCCGAGCTGCAGGGACTAGAGATTCAGTAATTGAGTACAGCTTACAGCGTATGTCTGCAATGGCCCCGCATCTGCGGGGCCATTTTACGATTGAGCGACGGGAGCGATGAGGGTATCGGCAATTTCAATGTCCTCATCTGGAATTAACCCGTGATTTCCTCATGATCGGGCATGACGGGGCGTCAGCTGTGCTATAGAATAGTATGAATGCAATCAGAGATTTCTTTTGGAGGACGACGTGCTTAACGCAATTATCGTTGACGACGAGGCGCCTGCCCGTTCTGAACTGCGCTTTCTTCTCGATGAGGTCGGCGGAGTTGAAGTGACAGCCGAAGCTGCCAACGTGCGCGAGGCTATCGAGAAGCTGAAAGAGTATCCCTGCGACGTTATGTTCATGGATGTGAACATGCCCGAGGCCACTGGCCTTCAATTGGCCGAGGCTCTGCAGCATCTGAAGTTCCCTCCGGCGGTGGTGTTCGTGACCGCCTATTCCGAGCACGCGCTGGACGCCTTCAAGGTGAGCGCTATCGATTATCTGGTTAAGCCGGTGGAGACCGAGCGCTTGGCTCAGGCCATCGCCCGCGTGCGCGAGCAGGTGGCTCTGCACTTGCAGGCTCACAAGTCCGAGCGCATCCCGGTGGAAAAGGGCGGCAAGAAGATTCTCATCGGCATCGATAAGATCCGTTTCGTCATGGCTCGCGATGACTACGCTTACCTGCAGACCGATACCGACCGTTACTTCTCCACGGTGAGTCTGGCCCAGCTGGAGAAGCGTCTCGATGGCCACGGGTTCTTCCGCGTACACCGCGGCTATTTGGTGAACCTGTCCATGGTGGAGGAGATCGAATCCGTTTCCGGCGGTACGCTGCTGCTGACCTTGAACGGCGTGGAGGAGAAGATTCCCGTTTCGCGCCGCCGCGTCAGCTCCCTGAAAAAGGCGCTGAACCTGTAGGACGCTTCGCTCTGAATGATGCGCTGACGAGCCCCGCCCAGGGGCTCGTTTCGTTCACAGAACCGCCATAGGGTTGTGGGGATGTGGGCGCGTTTTGGTGGCGTTTGCTAGAATATTTCCACTAGATTAACGAGGAGGAGCCCCAGTGCAGCGCGTACGGGGCTCGTTTGCAATTCTGCTGGCTGGCGGAAATTGCCCAGAGAGAAGAGGAGCGCCATGCTCTCCGTTGACGTTGAGAAGCTGTATCCGGCGGCAAAGACCCTGGTGAAAGCTCGTGCAGCAAGCCGCATTCACGCCAAGGACGCCACGCTGTACGATTTCTCCCCCGAGGCGCAAGCTTGCGCGAGCGACTACATGGGATGGGCCGATCTGGCCACGAGTCCGCTGTGCGACATGGACGCCATCCAGGCTTTTGCCGACGAAGTGGTGGAAGCGGGTCTCGATACGATTCTGCTTATCGGTCAGGGCGGCTCCACTCAGGCGCCCATGACCATCACGAAGTACAACAAGCACGATTCCAACCGCGTGAAGTTCCGCACGTTGGACTCCGACTCGCCCGTGCGCGTGCGCGAGATGCTCACCATCTGCGATCCCCATCGCACGCTGGTCATCATCTCCTCGAAAAGCGGCGGCACCATTGAGCCGCGTATGCTGCTAGAGGCGGTGCGGGCCTCCTTCGAGAAGGAGTTGGGCGATCATGTGGTGAAGCACCTGGTGGCCATCACCGACCCGGGCAGCGATTTAGATCGGCAGGCACGCGAGGAAGGCTGGCGTGCGGTGTTTTCCGGCGAGCCCACGGTGGGCGGCCGGTTCTCTGCGCTCTCGGTGTTCGGGTTGGTGCCGGCGGCGCTCACAGGTATCGACATGGAAGCGTTCATGGCCCACGCTCGCGCGGCCGAGGAGGCCTGTTCGGAGGACGCCATCGATAACCCGGCCATCAACCTGGCGGCATTCCTCTACGACAACTACCTGAAGGGTCGCAACAAGTTCTCGTTCCTCACTCCCAAGCGCGGGCGCGTACTGGGTCTGTGGATCGAGCAGTTGGTGGCCGAATCGCTGGGGAAGAACGGCGAGGGCATCCTGCCGAACATCGAGATCGACTCGCTGCTGCTTACGGAGGATCCGGGCGACAGATCCATCATCATGTACCAGACCCAAACCGACCTGTGGGACGAGCGCCGCAATTTCGAGATGAGCCTCGCCTACATCGATAACGCTATTCCGCGGCTGAACTACCGCATCGACACTGTGGAAGAACTGGCTGAGCATTTCGTCATGTGGGAATACGCCATCGCCATGTGCGGCTATCTCATGCAGGTGTGCCCCTTCGACCAACCTGACGTTGCCTCCGCCAAAGCTGAGGTGCTCGATATTCTGAAGAACGGACAGCCGGAGCCCGATTTCACCGAGGTGTTCACCGACGAGGTGGACATGGGCCGTGTGGAAGTCTCCTTCGCCCCCATGTTCGAGGGCTGTGAGGACTTGCACGAGACGCTGTATGCGCTGCTGTCCTCCATTCAGCCGGGCGACTTCTTTGCGCTGAACGCGTTTCTTCCGTTTACGGGAGAGGGGCGGCGCGAGGCCATCGAGCAGATTCGCCACGGGGTAGCCGAATCTTTCGGCTGCGTGTCGTGCTTGGAGGTGGGGCCGCGCTACCTGCATTCCACGGGCCAGCTGCAGAAGGGCGGTCCGAACATGGGCGTCTTCCTCATTTTGTCGGCTGACGAATTGAAGGACATTCCGCTGCCGGGGGAAGCTGCGGCACCCAGCCTTGGCGAGCTGGCGAAGGCCCAGGCTGCTGGCGATTTGGCGACGCTCGCCAAGCGCGGGCGCCGCTGCGTGCATCTGCATTTGCCGGACAACTCCGGCGTAACGCTGCGCCAGTTGGCCCAAGTAGTCGACGATGTGATTGCCGACATCCTGACCGATCGGGCGTTGGCTGAGGCCGCCGCCATGGCCGAGGACGAGGAGCTGGCCGAAGCCACCGTGGTTGTGGAAGCTGCCGAGGCCAGCGAGACTGCCGTGGAAGCCGAGTTTGCCGATGCGCCCCAGGATGCCGAGGTGGAGGCTGCGGAGGTCGCCGTCCCCGAAGGCGAGGCGGACGAGGCGTAAGCGGCAAAGCAAAGCGCAAGGCAAGGGAGCTTACTCATGATCGATGCGGTCGATATTCATGTAAAGGGTATTGTGCAGGGGGTAGGTTTTCGACCCTTTGTGTACCGGATGGCGAAGAAGTACCTCATCAACGGCTGGGTGCTGAACGCCACCGATGGCGTGCATATTCACGCCGAGGGCGAGAGCGCGCTGGTGGACGAGTTCATCATGGAATTATCTGACAACGCGCCGGCGGCATCGAAGGTGGAGGAAATCGACATCAAGGAAGTGCCTCTGGAGGATTTCGACAGCTTCGAGATTCGTTTCTCCGACGATGAGGACGTGGCAGAGACCACACTTGTGTCGCCCGAGCTTGCCACCTGCGACGACTGCGTAGCAGAGCTGTTCAATCCGAACGACCGTCGTTACCGTTACCCGTTTGTCAACTGCACGAATTGCGGGCCACGCTTCACCATTATTGACCACTTGCCCTACGACCGCGCTGCCACCTCCATGGCGGCGTTCCCCATGTGCGAGAAGTGCGCCGCCGAGTATGCCGATCCGCTCGACCGCCGCTTCCACGCCCAGCCCGATGCCTGCTTCGAGTGCGGGCCTTCGGTAACGTGGCGTGTTGGGGCGGACGGGCCGATTTCGCTAGGGAAAACCCGCGAGGAGTCCGACGCCATTTTTGCGGCTGCGGTGGAAATGCTCATGGCGGGGAAAATCTTGGCCGTGAAAGGGCTCGGCGGCTTCCATCTCGTATGTGACGCCAACAATGCCGATGCGGTGGCTGAGCTGCGCCGGCGCAAGCGGCGCGATGGGAAGGCCCTGGCGGTGATGGCCCAGGGAATGGGCGATGTGCGGGCGCTTTGCGAGGCGAGCGAAGAGGAAGAGGCGGTTCTGGCGGGGTCGACGCGACCCATTGTGCTGCTGCGCAAACGCCCTGGCGCGGCTATCGGCGCAGGCTTGGCCGATGGATTGTCCGAATTGGGGGTCATGCTGCCTTACACACCGGTGCAACATTTGCTCATGCACGATTTCGCTGAAGCGTGGTATGCGGCGAATCCGGCGGTGGACGAAGCGGGCGACGAACCGGGACGCCTGGTGCCGCTGCTTGTGATGACCTCGGGCAACGTACACGACGAGCCCATCTGTATCGCCGATGAGGAGGCGCGCGCAAAGCTGGCCGGCATCGCCGATGCCTTTTTGGGTAACAATCGCCCCATCCTCACGCGCTTCGACGACTCCGTCGTGCGGCTGATCCAGGTGGATGAGGTCGACGAAAAGCCCGTGTGCGCCATTCAGTTCCTGCGGCGGGCACGCGGCTATGCTCCCGTACCCGTGTCGGTGACGGCCGAGGGCGTTGCGCCTGCCGAGGGCATCATCTTCGCCGCCGGCCCCGAGCAGAAGAATACCTTCACGCTGCTGCGCGGCACCGATGGCTTCGTGTCCCAGCACATCGGCGACGTGGAAAACGCCGAGGCCTACGATGCGTGGCTGGCCACAAAGGATCGCTTTGAGAGCCTCTTCGAAACGATTCCCACAGCGGTGGCATGCGACTTGCACCCCGAGTATCTCACAAGCAAATGGGCCCATCACCAGGGACTTCCCGTGACCGAGGTGCAGCACCATCATGCCCACATCGTGTCGGTTATGGCCGAGCATGGGCTGACTGATGCCGTCTGCGGCATCGCCTTCGACGGCACAGGCTACGGTGAGGATGGGGCCATCTGGGGCGGCGAGGTGCTGCTGGCGAACCGCCAGGCCTTCGAGCGTTTCGCGAACTTCGCCTACGTGCCCATGCCCGGAGGGGCTGCGGCCATCAAGCATCCGCTGCGCATGGCCTATGGCGTGCTGTGGGCCTACGACCTGTTGGAGCATCCTGCTGCTGCGGCGGCTTTGGCGCCTCTGGGCGATGAGGCCGAGGTGTGCGACACCATGATCGAGCGCGGGCTGAACACGCCCATGACGTCCTCGGTCGGGCGCCTGTTCGATGCGGCCAGCGCGCTGCTCAGCATCTGCACGAAGCCGAGCTACGAGGGCGAGGGAGCCATCCTTCTGGAGGCGGCTATGGAAACCGCCGGGGCCGACGTGGCCGGCGCTGCGGCTGTCGAAGAGGCCGCGGGCGTGGCAGGCGAGGACGAGCTGGCGGCGAAGGAGCGCTACGCCGTCATCGTCGAGAAGAACACCGCCACCGAGACGAGTACCGCGCAGGACACCTCGGTGCTGCTCCTGGATGCCGAGCCCACCTTCCACGCGTTGCTGGACGACCTGGCGGCGGGAGTGCCGGCGTCCGTCATCAGCCGCCGCTTCCACGATGCCATGGTTGGCGCCATCGTCATGAGCGCCGAGTTGGTGCGAGCCATGTACGACATTTCCACGGTGGCGTTGTCGGGCGGCGTGTTCATGAACCGCTACCTTGTGGAGCACGCGCTGGCTGACTTGGCCGCTGCTGGTTTCACCGTCGCCATCAACCGCGATCTGCCTCCTAACGACGGTTGCATCAGCCTGGGCCAAGCCGTGGTGGCTTCCGCTCGTTCGGGCGAGTAGGGCGCCTCTCGAAACCTCGCCGACTTCCTTGGGCGAACCTGCGACAATGGAGCATTGAGAGACGAATCGAAGGAGCAGCGTATGTGCTTGGCAATTCCGGCGAAGGTGGCGGCCCTGGAAGAGGGGAACTTGGCCACCGTTGACATTTTGGGTGTGACCCGCGAGATTTCCGTCGACCTGACGCCCCAGGCGCAGGTGGGCGACTACGTGCTCGTGCACGCCGGCTTCGCCATCGAGGTGGTGGACGAGCAGTTCGCCCTAGAGACCATCGAGCTGGTGAAGCAATTCCCCGAACTGGCCGATTTGAACGAGGCTCCCACGCCGGCCTAAGGAGCGAAAACAGTGCATTTTGCCTGTTGAATCCGCCCGTGTATTACACTAGACTGACCGCACGGACGAGCGGACTGCTTCTTTCGTCGAAGGGAGCAGCTATGTACGTAAGCTGGATGGAACTCCTCACGTTTTGTTTGGTGATCGTAGCGGTGATTGAGTTGACCGCGCGTTTGCGGCAGTAGTCGCAGCGGGCGGCAATGAAAAAGCCGCCCCTCGCATAGGAAGAACGGCTCTTCATCACATTAATAGGAGTAATGTGAAGCAGTCGTGCCCGGTGCCACGGGCATTCCGCTTGTCCGTATTCTACACCCTTGAAGGAGTGGTTGCAAGAATGGACGCCATGCAGCAAGAACTGAAGGCATTCAAGGATCCGGCGTTGGCGCGGGGGCTCATTGAGTCCATTCAAGCGCTGGCCCCGGAGTCTGCTACGCTGATGGAAGTGTGCGGCACCCACACCGTGGCCATTGCGCGCAACGGCATTCGCGGTCTTATGCCCGAGGGGGTTCGTCTGGCGTCGGGCCCTGGATGTCCGGTGTGCGTGACGAGCAACCACGACATCGACAAGGTAATCGCGCTGGCCCGCGTGCCGGAAGTGACCATCGCAACCTTCGGCGACATGACCCGCGTGCCCGGCTCCACGTCCAGCCTGCTGGCCGAGCAGGCGGCGGGACGCGCGGTGGAAATCGTTTACTCGCCGCTGGATGCCCTGCGCCTGGCGCAGGAGAACCCCACGCGGCAGATCGTCTTCGTCGGTGTGGGCTTCGAAACCACCACGCCGCTGGTGGCTATGGCCATCAAGCGGGCGCGCGCCATGGGGCTCACAAACTTCACCGTGTACGGCGCCCACAAGAACATGCCCGGGGCGCTGGAAGTCATCATCAATGATCCGGCGCTGAAGCTGGATGCGCTCATTCTGCCGGGGCATGTGTCCACCATCATCGGCGCCGAGCCCTACCGCTTCCTGGCCGAGAAGTACGGCATCCCCGGCGTCATTACCGGGTTCGAGCCGGTAGACGTGCTTCAGGGCATCGCCATGATCATGCGCCAGCTGCACGAGGGGCGCGCCGAGATCGAGATCGCCTACGCCCGCGGCGTCATGCCCGAGGGCAACCCCGTGGCGCTCGCCGCCATCGACGAGGTCTTCGAAACCTGCTCCGCCACCTGGCGCGGCTTGGGCGAGATTCCCGGCAGCGGCTACCGCATCCGCGAGGAGTTCGCCGACTTCGACGCCATGCGCCGCTTCCAACCAGACGTGGAAGAGGTGCGCGAGCATAAGGGCTGCCGCTGCGGAGACGTGCTCCGCGGCATTATGGCGCCGAGCGAGTGCCCACTGTTTCGCAAGATCTGCACGCCGGAGAACCCGGTTGGCCCCTGCATGGTTTCCAGCGAGGGCAGCTGCGCCGCGTACTACCGCTATTACTAGAAATGCTATTTTCCCTTCGAAAGTGGTTTCAAAGCATCTATTGGCATTGTACTAATTGTATTTTTCCTAAAATAGTATAATTAGCGTGGCAATTTCGGAAACGAAAATATATAAGGGGATAGCATGGATTATCAGGAGCTCTCGAGGGCCTTTTATAAGAGTGCTTCGACCGACCGTTTCACTGAGCTTGATGAGCAGGCCCGCTATCGTCGCACGATGCCGTCTTCATTTGATTTAGGCCTTGAGACGCCCGATGGAGTTCTGTTTATCGCCATGCCCCGCGAACTCTTTGTCCTTTACGAGCAGATTCTACGCACGGAACGAAAAGTATCGTCGCTCATGCGATCGATTCCCCCCATTGCGCAAATGGCGCTCGTGCGTGGTCTTGTGTTTGACGAAGTTGTGAATTCAAACGCTATCGAAGAAGTTCACAGCACGCGAGCCCAAGTGAAGGAAGCTCTGGATTCGCGCGCAGTGCAAGAGGGAGGATTTCGCCGTTTCAAGGAGTTGGCTCAGCTGTATCTTGAGCTTGGCAAGTCAGAACATGAGATGCCGAAGACTCCTCAAGAGATAAGGACGATTTACGACAAGATCATGGACGGGGAGCTGCCGGATTCCAAGCTTCCCGATGGAAAGATCTTCCGCGCCGAAGGAGTTGACATTACTGCTGGTGGAGTGAAAGTCGTTCATAAGGGAGTGGAGCCCGAAGACAAGATCATCGAGGTCGTCGAGACGATGCTGCAAACGGTGCAACGTGATGACATGCCGGAGATGATAAGCGCCTTGGCCTCGCACTATCTCTTCGAATACGCCCACCCGTTCTATGACGGGAACGGGAGGACGGGCCGCTATTTACTGGCGTTATTCCTGTCGGAAGCGCTGTCTGTTCCCACGGTTCTGTCGTTGTCGCGAGCAATTGCCGAAAACCGCAGCATTTATTATCGGGCGTTTTCCAGCGTCGAGAATGCGCTCAATAGAGCCGAGATGACCTTTTTCATTTACGACATGTTGACGCTGGTCCGCATTGCCCAGGTCAATATCCTTGAAAGGCTTTCAAAGAGCAAGGAGGCGTTTGGGTCGATCAGCGCTCGAATGGATGCCTTCATGGAGGAGCAAGATCTGAGCGACAAAGAGGGATCCATTATGTTCGTACTTGCCCAATTCGAGCTTTTCGGTATGTACGGAACGGCGATCACGGAGGAACTGGCCGCGAACATTAGGCTGGGAAAACAGATGACGCGCAAGCACCTGTCCTCGCTCGAGGCGAAGGACTTGGTTTGGAAGGCGCGGGCGCGCCCTGCCGAGTTTGCCCTCACTGACCATGCTCGCTGCCTCCTTGGAATGGAAGAAGCGAGTGTCTCGGAAGAAGCGTCGTGATAGGGCGGGGCTGGAGAAGGGGCGGCGTATGACTGGGAAACACTACATGTATGTGTTGGAATGCGCCGATGGGTCACTGTACACGGGCTATGCCGTGGATGTGCAGGCGCGGCTGGCAGTGCACAACGCCGGCAAGGGCGCGAAGTACACCCGTGCGCGGTTGCCCGTGAGCCTGCTCGCCTATGCCGAGTTCGCTACCAAACACGATGCCATGCACGCGGAATACGCCTTCAAGCAACTTTCCCGCAACGAAAAGGACGCTTTGCTCGCTGCCGCCTCGCATTCAAGCTTCGAGGAGGCCCTGCGCGAGCTGCTTGCGTGAACCGGGGGTTCCATTTCTGTCCTTAATTGGCATTTTTTCCGAGAAAACGGGAATAGCGCCGAAAGATGGTCTAAACAGGAAGGCCTCCCATGCGGGAGGCCTTCTTTGCGTTGGATGGGTATACGGCTTAGCTCAGCTTGCTGCCGAGAACCTGGGCGGCGCCGGCTTTGTCGAAGTTGCCGCCAGTGCGGCGGGTGAGCTCGCCCATGACGCGGCCCATGTCCTTCTTCGTGGAGGCGCCGGTGTCGGCGAGCACCACTTCAATGAGGGCCGCCAGCTCGTTGCCTTCCACCTGGCGGGGCAGGTACTCTTCCAGGATGGCCACCTGCTCGGTGAGGGTATCGGTACGCTCCTGGTTGTTCCCAGCCTTGATGGAGCCGTCGAGCGTCTCCTTCGTCTGCTTGATGGTGCGCTTGAGCATGGCGTCCACGTCGGCCTCGTTCACCTCGCGGCGCTCGTTCACCTCGATGGCCTTCAGCTCGGTATGTACCTGGCGCAGAATGTCGCGACGATGGTTGTCGCGCGCCTTCATGGCCGCCTTGATCTCGTCCTGCAGCTGCTGGTATTCCATGAGCGTCCTTTCTCGGAAAATGATCGCTCCCATTATAGCGCGGCTTGCCGCTTCGCTGCCCCCCCGTAGGGGGCGACCTTGGTCGCCCCTCTCGAGTGAGTAAGACCATCTTGGTTGCGGAGGGCGGACCTTGGTCAGCCCCTACGGGACAAAGAAGTGAGGGATAGAGCGGAAGGAGACGGGGGCTACCCTTGCTGGAGCGAGCTCTTCACGATGCCGCGGGCGGCGAGGTAGGTCACCAGCATGTAGCCGCCGTAGATGACGAGCGTGAGCGCTGCAGCCATGGTGATAGGGCCGGCCGAGGACACGCCGATAGCGTCCAGCATGGAATCGGACAAGACGCCGATAGCGCAGGCCGAGTGGCACACCGCCAACCCCAGCGGCACGAGGAAGTACACGAGCACCTGGAACAGCAGCGAGCGGTTGATCATGGCCCGGTCGCAGCCGAGCTTCCACAGGGTGCGGTAGCGCGGTGCCGAGTCGGAGGTTTGGGAAAGCTGCTGGATGGCCAGGATGGCGGCGGTGGACACGAGGAAGATGAAGCCGATGTAGAGCGCCAGGTAGGTGATCATGAGGCGCAGGCCAGCCGATTGGGTGAGCATTTCGTTGGCCGTGAGAATGCGCGTGACCGGCCACAAAAGGCTCGCGTAGGGGTCGTCGGCGCCGCTCGTGCCCTTCTCGAACCCGCCCATGTCGCGGGGCTGCAGGGCGGCCACGATGTCGGCCAAGGCCGCGTCGTTCTCGCCGGCAGTCTTGCCGTTGTCGGCGTACATCACGTTCAGGTACTGCAGGTCGGGAATGCAGCCGGCCGCCTTCAGGGCCTCCACCGCCTCGTCGGGGACGACGATAATCATGGCCGTGGCCGCCATGGCGTTGTCCTCCAGCTGCGTGTCATACAGAGGGCCGGCCAGTGCGTACTCTTTGCCGGCGATGGTCACGGTGGGGGCGGCGTCCAGCACGGCACGGGCCAAGGGCTCCACGATTTCCATATTGTTCGCCAAAGCGCAGGTGCCCGCCTCGAGGGTCACGGGCTCTTGGCCCTGCAGCGCGCGGGCGCCGTTGAAGTCGGACAGCGACACAACGGTCAGGTGCGTCGTGCGCACGGAGCCCAGATCGTCCAGGCGCAGCGCCTCTGGATCGGCGCCAGTGGCCTCGGCGGCCGCAACGAGCGGGTCGTAGGTCATGTCCGGCGCCGCGTAGGTGCTCACCTGGGCCCACGCGCCCACGGTCTCGGCCCACAATTCCGGCGAGGCCTCTTCCAGAGCGGCGGCCATGTCCCAGTTGTAGGACTCGGCCTGGGCCAGGCGATCGGGAGCCTCGGCCTCCATCCCGGCGCGGCGCTCGAGCGGATCGCCCGACGACGAGGCCTCCGACCCGCCGGGCCCGTACCATACGGCCGCGTCCAGGCTGGCGGAATAGGGGTTCGCCCGTTCCGCGCCGCCGACGAACACCTCCACAAGCCCCATGCCCGAGGAGAACACCGTGATGGAGAAGAACAGCAGCACACACACGGCCCACAGCGACAGAAACGCCGTGTTCACCTTGCTGGCGATCTGGCGTATGGTGAACAGGTTCAGCTTGCGCAGGTACACGCCGCGCATCCGCGTGAGCACGGCGATGGCGAAGCCAGCGAGCGACAAGAAGAACAGAAGCGATCCTACGAGCATGCCGATGGTGGCTCGCAGAAATTCCGGCTGATCCAGCATCACCAGGCCGTTTTCGATGAGTTGCTCGTAGGCGTAAGCGAGGATGGCGATGGCTGCGACGAACCCCACGAGGCAGACCCACGGGTTGCGCACGCCGGCGCGCTCGTTCTTCTCGCCGGCGCGGATGAGGTCGATGAGCTTGCAGCGGCTCACGGTGATGGTGTTGAAAGCGGCCACCACCACGTAAATGGCGGCGAAGCAGGCGAGCGTGACGAGGAAGGCGTCGGGGGAGAACACGAACTGGTAGTTGGTCATCGTCGTGCCGAACAGCGCGGCGGTGAAAAACGACAGTCCCTGGGAAAGCAGCACGCCGCAGATGAGGCCCACGGCCAGGGAAAGCATCCCCACGAGCACGGTCTCGTACAGCACGATGCGCGACACATGGCCCGGCGTCATGCCCAGCACCAGATAGGTGCCGAACTCCCGCTTGCGACGGCGGATGAGGAACTGGTTGGCGTACAGAATGAGGAAGCCCAGCACGCAGGCCACCACCACGGAGAACATGCCCAGTATGTAGGTGGTGGAGTCGAACACACTTCGTGAGGCCGAGGTTTCCATGTCGAAGAGAATCTGCTGGCTGCCGATGGAGTTGAAGGCGTAGAACACCGCCACGCCGAACAAGAGCGTGATGAAGTAGACGGCGTAATCGCGCACCGACCGGCGGATATTGCGCAGGGCGAGCTTAAGATACATGGCCGGCCTCCCCGCCGAGGAACGACACGACCTCCATGATGCGCGAGAAGAACGCGTCGCGGCTCTCGTCGCCCCGGCGCAGCTCGTTGAACACGGCGCCGTCCTTGATGAACAGCACGCGGTTCGTGTAGCTGGCGGCGAAGGCGTCGTGGGTGACCATCATAATAGTGGCGCCCATCTGCTCGTTCATCATCTCCATGATCTCCAGCATCACCGTGGCGGCGCGGGAATCGAGGGCGCCGGTGGGCTCGTCGGCTAAGATGAGCTTCGGGTCGGTGACCATGGCGCGGGCCGCGGCCACGCGCTGCTTCTGGCCGCCGGACATCTGGTAGGGATACTTCTGCAGCACGCCATCCACACCGAGGCGCGCGGCCATGGCGTTCACCTTGCCGGGAATGGCGCGGGCCGGCTCGCCCTTGATGGTGAGGGCCAGCGAGATGTTCTCGAAGCCGGTGAGCGTGTCCAGCAGATTCGAGTCTTGGAAGATGAAGCCGAGGTCGTCGCGACGGAACTTCGCCAACTGGCGCTTCGACATGCCGGTGATATCGCGGCCGCCTACGATGATGTGCCCGCTCGTGACCGTATCGATGGTAGAGACGCAGTTCAGAAGCGTTGTTTTGCCGGAGCCCGAGGGACCCATGATGCCGACGAACTCGCCGGCGGCCACGTCGAAGCTGACACCGGCCAGCGCGTGGGTGACCGAGTCGCGGCTGCCGAAGACTTTTTCGATGGAGCGCACCGAGAGGATGGGGGAGCCTGCGTTGACGGGGCGAGCGGCTTGGGGGGCGCGGAAGGGGTCGGCCGCACGGTGGGCGCCATGGGCGGTGTGGGCTCCTCTTCCGCTGGCGGCGCTGGCTGCGGAGGCGGCGCCAGCCACGTAGTTCTCGCGGGAGAAAGCGGCGGCGATGCCGTCGAGGGTCGTCGTGCCGTCGCCATCGAGGGGCACAGGCGTGCCAGGATCGGTCGGACGCGGGCCGAAGGCCGAGGGGGTGGGTTCGGTGTACACTTCGGCCATTAGTAGCTCCTCTCGGTTTTGGGCAGCTGGTGGGAGATGAAGGCTCCCACGGCCCCGATGATAGCAAGCGTCAGGATGATTTTCCCTGCAGTGTTCACGACAGTCCTTTCTCTCGGATGTGCGGCTCGCGTTCCGTCTGTCCGGAGGCGGCTCGATGGATCGTCCCATCCCTCCGGAGACGGCTACGCGGCATTCCGATTCGCTCAGACAGTCCTCGCTGGTATCGAAGGCGTTGGGATTGCCTGTTCCCTTTCATGTTCTGCCTTCGATACCATCTGCGGAACTCGCTCGGTCGGAACGCCGCGTATCCGTCTCCTGCATGCTGGAGGTTAGCACCCTGCATGGCCGGAGGTTGTCTCCGTCTTTTGCGTTCGCGAGCCTGAATTCATCCTAAGGAAGGTACGGTTTTGGCTCCATCGATCGGGCTTACGGTTGACTTACGAATGTGTTAGGTTCTATGCGCCGAAGAGTTCCTTGCGGGTGCGGTCGTGGGGGAATGTGAGGATGACGCGGGTGCCCGTGCCCTCTTCGCTGGCGAGGCCTACGTGCAGTCCCATGGAAGCGCACAAGCTCGCTACCAAGTAAAGGCCCATGCCCGTGGCCGAACCATGGGCGCGGCCGACCTGGCCGGTGAATCCGCGCTCGAAGACGCGGGGCACGTCGGCGGCGGGGATGCCGCAGCCGTTGTCGCGCACTTCAAGCACCGTGCGGCCGCGAGAGGTGCCCGCCTCCTCTTCGCGGGCGGTGAAGATGAGGGCGCCCGCGCCGTATTTCGCTGCGTTGGTGACTACTTGCCCTAAGATGAACACGAGCCAGGGCTCATCGGCCAGCACCGTCATGGTGTCGGGAATGTCGAATGTGGGGACGCATCCCTTCTCGATGAGGAAGCGGCTGTGGCGCTTGCAGGCCTCGCGCGCCGCCGAGGCCAAGTTGATCTCGCGGATGGCGTAGTCGCGCTCGACGGAAGTGGAGCGGGCATAGTAGAGCGCCTGGTCCACCTGGGCCTCGATGCGCTCCAGCTCGCGGGCCACCTTGGCGGATTCCGGCCCGGGATGGTTGGCCAGCATGAGCTTGATGGCGGCGATGGGCGTCTTTATCTCGTGGATCCAAAGCTCTACATAGCGGCGATAGGCGGCCGCGTCATCACGCAGGGCCGCTGTCTCCTCGGCGGAAAGCTGGGAGAGGCGACGGGCCACATCGTAAGCGATCTCACCTTCCAGAAAAGGCGGCTCGGCGATGAGGGAGGGATGCACGCAGGCTTGGCGCAGCTGCTCGGTAAGGTGGTGCAATTCGTGATAGAAGGCGGCTTTGCGGCGGTAGTCCAGAAAGCCGGCGCCCAGCGCGATGAGCGTAAGAATGTCGGCGACGAGCAGAACCCCCGACGAGTTCACGCCGAGCGCAGGCAGAATGAGCACGGTGCTGGCGAGGGCGAGCAAAAAAGCCGCGAGACCGATGACGTTGTCGCGCACATAGGAAGCGGGCGTGAAGGCGGCGATGGGCGCATTGGCGGTGTGCGCGTTGACGCGTTCTCCTGCAGCGCTCGCGTCGCGGCCCCCTTCCGCAGCATGCGACGCGCAAGAGCTCTCGCAGTCCTCGCGTGCCACTGTGTTGTGCCCGCTCATACCGTGTACCCCACACCGCGGCGGGTAGCGAGGAAGTCCTCCGGAACGCCTAGGGAACCGAGGGTTTTGCGCAAGCGGTTCACATTCACGGTTAGCGTGTTGTCGTCGATGAAGGCGTCGGATTCCCACAGGGCACACATGATCTCGCTGCGGGGCACCACCACGCCGGGGTTACGCATGAGCGTCTGTAGGATGCGCAGCTCGTTGCGCGTGAGTTCGGCGGTGCGTCCTTGGAATTCCACGGTGCCGGCGCCCATGTTCAACGTCACGCCTTTGTGGAGGATCGTCATACCGGCAGCAGGGCTCGCGCTGCGCCGTAGCAACGCCTGCAGATGCGCGAGCAGCACGGCGGGCCGATAGGGCTTGGTCACGTAATCGTCGGCCCCCAGGTTCATGGCCATGACCTCGTCGAACTCGCTTTCCGAAGAGGTGAGCATGAGGATGGGCACCGAGCTTTTGCCCCGGATGTCGCGGCAGATGGAATGCCCGTCGGCGCCGGGCAGCTTCAGATCGAGCACGATGCAGTCGGGCTCGGCAGCGAGGGCGCGTGCCGCGGTGTCGCCCCAGGTGCCCTCGTAAGCCGCCACGGCGTAGCCGGAGAGCTCCAGCACGTGGGCCAGCTCCGTGCGCAGGGCGGTATCGTCTTCGATGAGATAAATGCGCTGGGCCATGGCTGCCTCTCTTTCGGCGGTGTTCGCAGGTGCCGTTCGCGCAGGGCGTGGCGCTCGGGCATAAGGCCCAGGCGCGAGGTTCGGACGTGGGGCTCGCGCGCAAGGCTCGGGCGCGGTAGCGTGGGCGCGAGGTTCGTGCGCTCAAGCGCGACGGCAAGCATCGCAGCCCATTGTAAGCCTGCGCGCCGTTCCCGCCCCCAGCAACTTCCAACCTTACGCAACCGTAAGTTGGTTACCAGCTTCCTCGGAAGGCGTGCTCGACTGCTCGATAGTAAGCGAATGGGCAGAATTTGCCTGAGATCTTGAGTTATAAGCGTCTGCAGAAGAAAAATGTGGATGAAATTAACGAGTAATGTATAAAGAAGGGGTGAAAATGTGTGCTCAGGCGCTTATAACTGGCGATCTCGTGCAATTCAGGGCTGGTTCGCCGACGACGACGCTTTTTCGCAGCATTGCGACTTCGTTGCGGTCGGCGCAGGGAACGGATCGGGACATTCCCGCGTCATTTCCGCGGTCGTGCTCTGGCAGAATGCCGTCATCGACCGAATCGAGACGGGAGGTTCGCCATGGGAGAGCGGAAGCTCAAGTTCCAGGATCGCTGGATGTTCAACCGCGTGCTATGCGAGGAGGAGGTGTGCCGCAAGGTGCTGCGCGCCGCGCTGGGGATAGAGGCGGGGGAGATCGCCTACCTGAACGCCGAGCAGTGCTTCGAGCCGCTCGCCGCCGGACGAGGCGTGCGCCTGGACGTGTTCGCCCGGGGCGACGGGCGGGTCTACGACATCGAGATGCAGGTCGCCAGGGAGCGAGACCTGGGGCGCCGCATGCGCTACTACCAGGCCGCCATGGACGTGGGGGAGTTGGGGTCGGGCGAGGACTTCGGCGCGCTGCCCGAGAGCTACGTGCTGTTCTTCTGCCGCCACGACGCCTACGGCAAGGGCGAGCCCGCGTACGTGATCGAGCGCAGGTGTGGGGCCCATCCCGACCTTGCTGTGGGCGACGCCTCCCCGTGGGTAGTGCTGAACGCCTCGGCGTGGGAGGCCTCCGCCGACCCCGGGCTGCGGGATGTGCTACGATACCTCCGGACCGGGGAGGCCGAAGGGCCCTTGTCGTCGGAGATCGACGCCCTGGTCGGCGTGTTCAACGAGGACAGGGAGTGGGTGGACCGCGTGCTTACCTACGAGCAGGAGACCGAGATGCGCTGCCGAAAGGCGCGGGAGGAAGGTCGGGAGGAAGGTCGGGAGGAAGGTCGGGAGGAAGGCGAGGCCCGTCTCGCCGTGCTCGTGGGCGCTCTGCTGGCCGACGGCCGTTCCGAAGACGTGGCCGCTGCGGTGGAGGACAAGGTGCGTCGCGAGGAGCTCTACGCCGAGCTCGGAATATGAGGCCAACGCGCCTATGCCGTGCGCATTACGCCTGAAGGCGATGCGCTGGCCGAGAAGCGCTGCGCCGCGCAGTCCGAGGTAGCCGATCGCATCCTGTCGACCCTGACGCCCGAGGAGGTCGAGTCGTTGAACGTTCTCACGGAGAAGATCATCCACCAGTGCAAGGACATGGGCGTCCGCGGTGAGCGCAAGCATGGTCGCCGTCATCGTCATGGCAAGGGCCGCAGCTGCCGCAAGTAGCGTTCGGCACCCTTCTGGCACCTTCTCGATAATGGCCTCCCAGGGGGACATTATTTTTCTCAAAGATTATTCTTGACATAGAATAAAGCATCGTTATAATAGATTTCGACAGAGCGGGAGATGCGAAGTCTCCTCCTCTCTCCTCTTCTCTCGTCCGCATGCGCCTCTCCCCCTCGGGCGCCAAGGACACTCATTTGCGAGCCCGGGATCCCCCCTCCCCGGGCTCGCAGCATGTCAGGGGCCGGCTGCTTCGGAGGGAAGCCGGCCTCTCGGCTCTCTGCCGCTCTCCATCGAGGCGCACCGGCGCGTTGGCGCATGCGCTTTTCTTCCTTAAGAATCCCTGAGGTTTCGTTGCGAAGGCGAAAAGTGGGGTAGTATGGTCGAGAAAACGTGGCGGCCTTTGCGGGGCCGCCTGCACGTGGCGACTTCCAGAGGCACCAGAACGGGGAGCCGCCTGGATAGGGAAGGATTCGGCTATGCGAGAAATGCCCGCCAATCAGTTGAACCCGCGCATTAAGAGCGTTTGGCGCATCAACGATGCCATTTGGATCGTTGTCTCATTCCTGTGCTGCTTTCTGCCCTTCGCTATCATAGCGTTGGTGGCGCCAGAAGAAGCGTGGGCCGGGGTGGTGGCTCTTATTGTCGCTATCTTGTTCGTGGCGCTGCTTGTGCTGTGCGTGGTGGTGCTGCCGCCCATTCGCTATGCTCGTTGGCGCTACGAGCTTACGCCGGATTACCTGGATATTGCTCGCGGCATCTTCTGGCGCAAGCGCTTCGTCATTCCGTTCATCCGCGTGCAGAACACCGACACGCGCCAAGGGCCCATCCTGCGCGCCTTCGGGCTGTCCAGCGTCACCGTGGCAACTGCCGCCGGCGAGCACGAGATTCCCGGCCTCGGCATCGAAGAGGCCGACGTGCTGCGCGATCGTGCCGCCGAGCTGGCGCGTCTGGCCCGAGAGGACGTATAAATGAGCGCGCCGAACGTGCCCCCGCAGGTGCCCGCGCCCGCGCCGATGCCCCCTGCGGCGGCTGCCCCATCGACTGAGCTGCCGCGCCACCATGTGCACCACAGCTATATCTGGCTCGAAAGCGTGCGCACGATCTTCATCATTGCCGTATGTGTTGTGGTGGCGAACTTCTCCACCATCATTGGGCTTGTTGCCGAAGAGGGCATGGGCGCCGAGGCAGGGTTCATCATGGCGGTGGCTGGCATCGGCACGCTGGTGGTCATCCTCATTACGTTTGGCATCGTCGCCGGGCTGCGCGTCGTTGGCTACAAGCACCTGTACTTCACCGTCGGCCCCGACGAGTTCACGCTGTGCTCCGGCATCTTCAACAAGAAGCAGGTGCACGTGCCCTACCAGCGCGTGCAGTCCGTGGACCAGCGGGCGACGCTCCTTCAGCGATTGTTCGGCGTGTGTACGGTTTCCATCGACACGGCCGGAGGCGCGGCGAACAAGGCCGTCGTGGTGCCCTACGTCACCAAGGCCCAGGCCGAGTGGCTGCGCGCCGAGCTCTACAACCGCAAGAACGCTCTGGCCGCTCAGGCTGCCGTTGCGTCGGGCATGGCGGGTGCAGCGAGTGCGACCGCGACGGGCATGGCGGGTGCGGGCGACCCGATTCCGCAGTCGGTGGGGGCCGGCATTGCGGCTATGGCCCAGGGGGCGGCGACCTTTGCCGGCAACGTGCCGAGCCCGGCCGCCGCGGGCAACGTGCTCGATGTGGGCGCCGAGGCATGGAACCAAGTGGGCGGCGTGTTCGCCGGCCCTGCTCAGGATACCGGCCGCGTTACCTACGAGTACGGTCTCACTAACAAGGAGCTGTTCCTCGCGGGTCTTTCCAACACCACATCGGTGGGGCTCATCTTCGCCGGTCTGGTTGTCGGCGTGCTGCAAATCGTCGGTTTCATCTTCGACGTGATGGGGGGTGCGGCCGATGGTGCCGTGGAAAGCGCCCTAGTTTTTGCCGGCTCCCAGGCTTCGGCCTACCTGATCGGGGCCGTTTCGGCGGGGGTCATCGTGCTGGTGCTCGTGCTGTGGGTGCTCTCGGCGGTGGGTTCCTGCATTGGGTACGGCGGCTTCAAGGCGCGCCGCCGCAACAACCGCATCGAGGTGGAATACGGCTTGCTGCAGCACACCTTCCAAGGCATCGACATCGACCGCGTGCAGTCCGTGGTCGTGAAGCAGAGCTTCATCCGCCGTCTGCTCGGCTACTGCGAGCTGTCTCTCGGCAAGATTGACGCCGGCACCGACGAGGACAGCAGCAATCAGAAGAACACTCTGGCCAATCAGGGGATCATCATCCACCCCTTCGTGAAGATGAACCGTGTGCCGGAAATCCTCGCCGGGCTCGTGCCGGAGTTCTCCGACCTTCCCCATGAGGCGAAGCCTGTCGCGAAGGTGGCGCTGCGCCGAGCCGTGCTGCGCCAGAGCATCTGGTTCGGCGGCGGCTTCTGGCTGGCCGTGTTTGCCGTGGCTTGTATGGCCGGGCTTGCGGCGCTCGTCGGCGGCATTGAATCGGGTGCGATTCTTCTGGAAGAGGGCGACGAGCGTTTGATAGGGCTGCTGTACACGTTTGGGGGTGGGGTATTGGTGATTCTGCTGGTTCTGGCGGCTATTCTCTTCATCGTCGATGTAGTGAACGCCGTGCTGTGGGCCCGCGAGTCCAGCTTCGCCTACAACCACCGCTTCATGCAGGTGAGCAACGGCGGCCTTTCTCGAGAAACAGTGAGCTTCCCGCGCCAGAAAATCCAGTTCGGCTGCACGAAGAGCAACCCGTTGCAGCGCCGTGCGGGCACCGACACGCTGCTCGCCACGACGGCGGCCGGTTCCGGCGGCACCACGACGACGCTCATCGACGCCTCTCACGCCGACGCCATGGCGTGGCTCGACTGGCTGAAGCCCGGCGGCAACCAGTAATCCCGGAAAATATGGTAAAGTACCGCTCATGAGTAAAACAGACGACACTGCAAATTCGAAGCCGGCCTTCCTCGATTTTCTGCGCCCCAAACGCGAAAGCGTTACGGAGGACGAGATCAAGGACATGGTGGCCGAGAATATCGAGCTTCTCGAAGACGAGAAGCGCATGATCAACGACATCCTCGATTTGGCCGACATGACGGTGCGCGAAATCATGAAGCCGCGCGTCGATATGATCATGGCCGAGGACACCGAACCGGCCCGCGCGGCGCTCGACCGCATGCGCGGCACGGGCTATTCCCGTCTGCCGGTCTATCACGAGGAAGTGGACGAGGTCATAGGCCTCGTGTCCTACAAAGACCTCATCGGCCCTCTGTTGGACGGCCGCATTGAAGACCCGGTGGCCGAGTTCATGTACGAGCCGCTTTACGTGCCCGAGACGAAAAACGTACTGAAGCTGCTGTCGGAGCTGCAAGAGGCACGTATGCAGCTGGCCATCGTCGTGGACGAATACGGTGGCACCGACGGCCTCATTACCATGGAGGACATCATCGAGGAGATCGTCGGCGAGATTGCCGACGAGACCGACAACGATCGCGACCTCATTGTGCTTGTCGAGCCGAACCAGTGGCGCGTCGACGGTCGCTTTCCCGTGGAGGATGCGGTGGAGCTCGGCTGGCCCGTGGAAGAATCCGACGACTACGAGACGCTTGCGGGCTGGATCATCCACGAGCTGGACTCCGTGCCCCGGGTGGGCGACGAGCTGCTGGTCGACGGCTACGCCTTCAAGGTGGTGAAGATGCGCCGCTCGCGCATTTCCATCGTGCAGGTGAAGAAGTTGCCATCGGTAAGTTGTGAAGAGTCGGTAACGACTGCCTGACAGCGCTCAGGGTCGCACCCGCGAGACCTGCGGGAACCCAGAAAGTGCGTTTTGTCAAGCGAACAAAGCGTGGATGTCGGCTACCGCCTCGGCACGGTTTCAGCCAACTAGGGTAAAATATCCGCGACATAAAACAGCATAGCATTCTTTACTGCAGCAATCCCACACCCTAATCCAGCACGCTGCGCCGCTTGAGCGGTTTAGTTTCGTGCTGTCGAGAAAGGGAATGAGTGGTCACAAGGCGCAAACAGAGTCATCGCAAAACCGTCGTGCTGGCGATGGTTGCGCTCTGCGTGCTGCCGATGCTGGCCGTGGGCTTCCTTGATGCTGGTTGGGCGTCCGCCGGTTCTCACGACATGGGGGCGACCACCTTCGGTCTCGCTCGTCAGTCCGCCGAGAACCCCAGCGCTTCCGATGTTTCCCCCGACACCGTGCAAGACAAGTCCGACGCGGACGTTCTCGCTGTGGAAGACGTCGCCGAGGAAGCAGCGCTGAAGACCGCCTCGTCCCGCGATGTGAGCGCCGGCGTGCAGGAAATCGCCGACGAGGAAGAGGCCGCGCGTCTGGCCGCCGAGGAAGCCGCTCGCGTCGCCGAGCAGGAGGCCATCGATCGGGCCGACGCCACGCGCTCCCGCTACTACGCTACCTTCGGCAGCCTGCCGGCCGGCGATGTAGATTTCTCCATCGGTCGCGAGGCGTTCATCGAAGAATGGTCCGCGCGCATCAACGATTACCTGTTCGGCAGCCCTCTGTCTGGCTACGGCGAGACCTTCGCCGAGGCGGCCTGGGAAGCGGGCATCGACCCGCGCTGGTCTCCGGCCATTTCCAACACCGAGTCCACCAAGGGCCGTGTTTGCTTCAAGTCCCACAACGCTTGGGGCTGGGATCAGACCAACTGGCCCGATTGGGACACGGCCATCCGCTCCCACGTGGCCGGTCTGGCTCGGGGCTATGGTTTCACCATCAGCTACTCCTACGCCATGCGCTACTGCCCCCCGAACTACGACAACTGGTATCGGGATACGCTGAATCAGATGCAATTGATCTAAATTAGTGAGAAAATGCCGCAAGGCATTTTCTTTTGTAGGAGGACGAGCAACCTATGAGCAACGTGATTGTGGTCGGGTGCGGGCGCGTGGGGTCGCAGCTGGCCAATATGCTCTCGGACAACGGCAACAACGTCTGCTGCATCGATAAGAACGCCGACGCCTTCGCGAACCTCGGCCGCAACTTCAACGGCAGCACGGTGCAGGGCGTGGGGTTCGACGAGGACGTGCTCATCCGTGCCGGCGTGGAAGAGTGCGATGTGCTGGCCGCCGTCACCCAGCTGGACAACACGAACCTCATGTGCGCGGAGGTGGCCAACCATCTGTTCGGCGTGCCCCATGTCATCTCGCGCCTGTACAATCCCGACCACGAGCGCGCCTATATGCAGCTGGGCATCGACTACGTCTGCGGCACGTCGCTGGTGGCCGAAGATGTGTTCTCGAAGATTGTGTCAGGCCACGGCTCCCACATCGACACGTTCGGTGAATTCGAGGTGCTCCGGTTCACGCTGGATCTTTCCAGCCGCGACAACGCCAAAACGATCCGCGTCTCGGAACTCGAGCGCGATCACGAGGTGCGCATTATCGCCTTCGAACGTGCCGACGGCTCCGCGTCCTCCATCCCGACGCCCGATTCGCTGCTGTACGCCGGCGACTCCATTCTCGCCTGCGTGCGCCACGACGTCATCGCGCAATTCTCGCGCTACATTCTGGATTAGGTGATACCCATGTACATCGTTATCGCTGGCGGCGGCAAAATCGGGTCGTATCTGGCTGGCATCATGTTGAAGAGCGGCAACGAGGTGGCGGTCATCGAGCAAAGGCTCGCCACGGCCGATCGCCTCTCCGTGCAGCTGACAGGCCCGTACCTCGTCATTCACGGCGACGGCTGCGACTCGCGCTACCAGGAGGACGCGGGCATCCGCCAGGCCGATGTGTTCGTGGCCACCACGGGCCAGGACGATTCGAATCTCGTATCCTGCGAAATCGCCCAGCGCGTGTTCCGCGTGCCCCGCTGCATCGCTCGCGTGAACAATCCGAAAAACGAGCGCATCTTCCGCAAGGTGGGCATCGAATGCGTGTCCTCTACGACGCTCATTGCGAACCTCATCGAGGAGGAAGCGCTTTTGGGCTCGGTATCCGTCGTGTCGTCGCTGACTCACGGCAACGTGGCCTTAGCCGAGGTGATGGTGCCGCGCATGCGCCACTTCTCCAACGAGGACGGCGTGCTCATCAACGAGGTGCTGCTGCCGGACAACGCCATCATCGCGGCCGTGGCTAGCGGAGGGGACGTGGAAGTGGCCAACGACGAGACGGTGCTGCATCCGGGAGATAAGGCCATCGTAGTGGCGGATGAGGACGTGCTGGACGACGTGCGGCTGGCGTTTCGGGGGCTCTAGTGGTTGTGGAAAGGGCCGGTTGCATGTCGCTTGGGGCGGAATCAGGGGGTACCTTGATTCGCGGCTGCGAGTCCGCTGGGGAGGAGCTACGGGGTATTCGAATTCGCTCAGACAGTCCTCGCTTGGTGAAACAGCCCACTGGGCTGTTTCAGTCGCTGCGGAACTCGCTCGGTCAAGGCACCCCCTGCTTCCTATTGGCTCTCACGTTGCTGATCGTTCTTCTCGTTGTCCTTTGCGCACCTGCAACAGCTCTGGCGGCGGATTATCGGTGCTCGGAGGTGGACTTGCTGGCGTCGGTGGAGACTGACGGGTCGGTGCACATGACCGATCAGCGCATCTTCGATCTCACGGAGGGGGAAAGCGCGCCGGAGCGGTTGAAGTGGCTCTACGATGGGTTCATCGAAGGGGCTGAGGTTACTATCGAACGGGTGCGCATGGCGCCGGTGGATGGCGATGGTGCGCTTGCCGGGGAGTGGACGGAGCTTCCCGAGACGACGTTCCTTTTGCCCTGGCGCGGCGGCGGAGGGCCCGAGCACGACGCGTGGGCCTACGACAAGTTCCAGCATACGCTCTACGCTTTCGTGGATGCCATGCCCGAGCGCGTCATGTTCGAGGTGGTCTACCGCGTGGAAGACGCCATCGAGGCCTTTGACGACGCGGCTGACTTCCAATGGCTTTATGTTCCCCAGGACTACGATGTGGCTTTGGCCGATGTGCGGGCAGAAGTGGTGCTGCCTGTAGCGGCCGACGACTCCGTGAAGGTCATGGAAAATGTTTATGCGTGGGGTCACGGCCCTGCCGATGGCGAGGTGGATATTCGCTCCGACGGTACGGTGATCTTCACGGATCCTGCGGTCGAGCCCACGATGTACGCCAAAGCGCGGGTGATGTTCCCCGTCGAGTGGCTGACGAACCTGAGCGAGGAGGCGCGCCTGGCGAATCAGGGCACCCTGCAGTACTACTGGACGAGCCGTTACGAGGAAACGTGGGTCGATACGGATACGTCTCAGGAGGTTATTCGTCTTGGGCTGGCTTTGGGGCTGCTGGGCTTGTCTGCGGCGTTGCTGCTGGCGGCGCTCATCGTTTGGTGGCGCTGGGGCCGAGAGCGGCCGCCGGCGTTTCGCGACGATTATTGGATGAACCCGCCTGCCGACGCCATGGCGCCAGCCGTGCTCGGTCGTCTGTGGCGCTGGAACCACGAGAGCCCCGACGACATAGTAGCTACGGTGCTCGATATGGTGCGTCGCGGTGTTCTTGAAGTGCGAGACGATGAGCTGGTCATACCTGCTGCGGGAGAGGAGTCGGCGAAGAGGATCGAGGGTGAGTCGTCTGTCGCCCTTGCTGCGCCTCGGGCTGCTGATGCCAATGCGCCCGATGCGCCCGACGCAGCCGTCGCGGCCGTCGCGGCCAACGCAGAGCAGGCCGCTCTCGATGCGGCCACGCTGCGGCTGATGCGCATGGTCGCCACGGGCGGTCGGACGCTCAGCCGCGCCAAGCTTTCCGTTTTGGCTCACGAACATCCGCGCGATCTTTTGGAGGCCAGTGCTGCTTGGCAGCGCCGCCTCACCGCTTTGGTTGAGCCCTACGGCTTCTTCGATACAGTCTCCCGTCGCGCTCAGCATATCGTTTTGGGGGCAGCGATTTTCCTGGCGGTTGTCGCGGTAGCGGCCATCATTTGGGTCAGCTGGCGTGCTGGCGTGCTCGCCCTGGCCACGGCGGCGGCCATGGGGGTGCTCGGCAACTACACCATGCGGCGCTCCCCCGAGGGCAACGACATCGCCGCCCATGCCAAGGCCCTGCGCAACTGGATGCGCGATGGCGGCTGGTCGTTCGAGGGCGACAAGCTCGCACCCGACGAGCGCGCGGCGCTCATTCCGTACGCTTATCTGTTCGGTGCGCTTAAATCCCTCGGGTTCGGTGCTTCCGCTGACGCGGGGGACGCCGATGCCGGAGATGCCGCTACGGCGGTTCGGGAGAAGGCCCCGATGGCTGCCCCCGCTGCCCCTGCCGCTGCCCCTGCCGCCCCTGTCGATGAAGCGGCGTTCCTCGCCGCCTTAGCTCCGGTGTTTTCCCAATCCTTAGACGAAGCGTTACGTGCCGCCCATAAGCGCGCTGAAGTATCATAGGGGCGAAGCTGCCCATCCGTTTCGGCGACCATAGCCCGGCCGTCGGCACCTTCTACGAGAAAGGCCCTAATATGAAAGAGAAGTCCTTCGAACCCGGTCGCGACAACATCGTGCTCATCGGCATGCCCGGTGCGGGCAAGTCGACCTTGGGCATCGTGCTGGCGAAGATTCTCTGCATGGATTTCGTCGACGCCGACCTGCTCATTCAGCAGTCCTGCGACAAATCGCTCCAGCGTCTCATCGATACTCTGGGACCCGATGCCTTCCTCGAGATTGAAAACCAGGTGCTTTCCGAAATGTCCTTCGAGCATTCCGTCATCGCCACCGGCGGCTCGGCCATCTACAGCGAGCCGGCCATGAAACACCTGTCCGAAATCGGCCGCGTGGTGTATCTGAAGATCAGCTTCGACGAGCTGAAGTGCCGTCTGGCCGACTTCTCCGAGCGCGGCGTGGTTATGCGCGACGGCATCGGCATGAGCCTGCGCGAGCTTTACGACGAGCGCTTGCCGCTCTACGAGAAGTACGCCGACATTACCGTGGATGTGAACGATCTGTCCATCACCGCCGCCGCCCGCAAGGTCGCCGCTGCGCTGAAGTAGCGGCTCGGCTTCGCATCGACGGGAAACCGGCGGAAAACAGCGCCACTTTTCGCGGGGCGTTCAAAATACCCTGATAATATCGCCTAACTTTAGCCCGCTGTAGGGTAGAATACAGGCATGTCTTGCGTCGGAAAGAGGCCGGCGCGTATATCCGAGGCCGTTTTCCTGCGACGAATCCCTGGTTTGGGCGTGTCTATCGCGCTCTATTGGATTCGACCGCAGAAAGGCGAGCCCGTTTGGAAGGCGATCCAGGTTGCAGGGCCTGGCGCGCTTTCGGAAAGGAAGCATCTATGGCCGATTTGAACGAGATGCTCGTCGCTTGGACTGGTGAGATCGACTCCTTTATGTACACCTACATTCTGGTGATCTTGCTGGTGTTCGTGGGCATCTACTACACCATCCGCACCAAGGCGGTGCAAATTCGCTACATCAAGGACATGTTCACTCAGCTGACGGAGAAAAAGCATGTCCAGGGCGAGAAATCCATCTCATCCTTCCAGGCCCTCATGGTGTCCACCGCCTCGCGCGTGGGCACGGGCAACATCGCCGGCATCGCCACGGCCGTGGCCACGGGCGGTCCGGGCGCCATCTTCTGGATGTGGCTCATGGCGCTTATCGGCGCGGCTTCGGCCTTCATCGAGTCCACGCTCGCGCAGATCTACAAGATTCGCGGCAAGGAGGGCGAGTTCCGGGGAGGTCCGGCCTACTACATCCAGCAGGGCCTCGGGAAGCGCTGGCTCGGCATCATCTTCGCTTGGGCGCTCATCCTGTGCTTCGCTTTTGGCTTCAACGGCCTGCAGGCCTTCAACATGACCTCGGCGCTCGAGTACTACATCCCCGACTACGCCACCAACGGCACGGCGGTCGGTGTGGGCATCGTGCTCATCGTGTTCACCGCTTTCGTCATTTTCGGCGGCGCGAAGCGCATCTCCATCATCACCTCCATCATCGTGCCCATCATGGCCATCGCCTACATTCTTATTGCACTGTGGACCACGATCACCAACATTGGCGAGCTGCCGGCCGTGTTTGCCACCATCTTCCAGTCGGCCTTCAACTTCCAGTCCATCGCCGGTGGCTTTGCCGGTTCGGTGGTCATGCTCGGCATCAAGCGCGGCCTGTTCTCCAATGAGGCCGGCATGGGCTCGGCCCCGAACGCCGCCGCCACCGCCAGCGTGTCGCATCCGGTGAAGCAGGGCCTCGTGCAGAGCCTGTCCGTGTACATCGATACGCTGCTCATCTGCACCTGCTCAGCTATGATGGTCATGGTGTTCTGGGTGCAGGATCCCGAGGCTGCCATGGCGCTCAACGGCATGCCGCTCGTGCAGATGGCCGTGAACAACGCCGTCGGCGAGGTGGGCATCCACTTCATCACCTTCGCCATCTTCGCCTTCGCGTTCTCCAGCCTCATCGGCAACTACTTCTATGCCGAGACGAACTTCCGCTACATCTTCAAGAACACCAAGTGGGGCATGCTCATCTTCCGCGTGCTGTGCCTGGCTGCCATCTTCTACGGTTGCGTGAACAGCTTCGATCTGGCGTGGAATTTGGCCGACATCTTCATGGGCTTCATGGCCATCATCAACCTCGTGGCCATTCTGCTGCTCGGCAAGTGGGCCTTGGCCGCGCTGGATGACTACACCCGTCAGCGCAAGGAGGGCAAGGATCCGGTGTTCATCGCTGCCAGCGTGCCTGGCATGCCCGCCTGCGAGTGCTGGACCACTGCGGATCTGCCGAACTTCGGCGACAATCCGGTGGAGGAGTACATCGAGGAAGCCGCATCGCTCGACTCGGAGGGCTTGAGGTAGAGGCTTTTACCCGTAGGGGCGGTGCTTGCGCCGCCCCGCAATCGACACCTTGCGCCCTAGTGCTATACTTTCCCGGAACAAAAGGCGGCCCAGGCGGCCGCATTAGGGGAGGGCGTAACAGCTATGATCGATATTCCAAGTCCGGCTGTGGCCGTCGTGGGGCGGCACAACTCCGGCAAAACGACGCTCATCGAGCGGCTCATCGCCGAGCTGGTGGGCCGCGGGCTCGACGTGGGCTCCATCAAGCACCATTCCCATCGCGGGTTCGATATCGATATTCCCGGCAAGGACTCCTACCGCCACAGGGCCGCCGGCGCTTCCGAAACGGTTATTGCGGCTCCGGGGCAGGTGGCGCGCATCAAGACCGTGGAAGACGAGGTGGAGTGCAGCGAGCTGGTGCGCTCGATGCCGAATCACGACATCATTGTGGTGGAGGGCTACCGCAAAAGCGGGTTGCCCACCATCGAGATCATGCGCTCGGGCAACGAGGCCGACTGCCGTGCGGCTCGCCTGTTCGTGAAGGCGGCCCGGGAGGGCCTGCCTTTGACGACGGACTTCACGCAGCTGGGGCGCGCGGTCGACCGCGCGGGCAACGCGGCTGGGCGCGACGGCGCGGGCGAAGTACCGGGTTTGGGCAAGATGCCGGGTGCGGGCGAGGTGTCGGGCGCGTCCGACTACTCGGCTGCCGCTGATGCTGCGGCCAAGATGCCTTCCACCAACACGGTGGCTGTGGTGACCGACATTCCCGAGGCCGAGGAGGCTGCGGCGCTCTATGGCATTCCCGCCATCGGTCTTGAAGATGTGGCCGCTTTGGCCGACTTCCTTTCCGAGCACTACGTGCGGCCGCGCGTCACGGTGGTCATCCAGGCCGGTGGCGAGTCGCGGCGCATGGGGCAATCCAAGGCGACGGTGCCCTTCGCGGGACGTCCCCTCATCTGCCGTCTCGTCGAGCGTCTGTCGCCCGTGGCCGATGAGCTTATCATCACCACTAACGAGGCCGACAGGCTGGGCTTTCTTGCCGATCTGTATCCCGATCTGGACATCAAGCTCGTGGGCGATGCCTATAAGGAGCGTGGCGCGCTGCCGGGCCTCTACACGGCGCTCGCCGCCGCCGAGAACCCGTACGTGGCCGTCGTGGCCTGCGACATGGTCTTCGCTAGCGCCCGCTTAGTAGTGGCCGAGGCTTTGTCCATGCACGAAAGCGGAGCCGACGTGGTGGCTCCCTCCAACAAGCACGGCTTCGAGCCGCTGCATGCCATGTACCGCAAAGAGGGCTGCCTCGGCGCTGTTCACGCTCGCACCGAGCGGGGCGAGAAGCGCGTGCAGAGCTTCTTCGACGACCCGGCCGTCACGGTGCTGCCCTTTAACCAGGACCGCGTCCTGGAGGTCGAGCCCCGCGGTGGCTGCTTCATCAACGCCAACACGCCCGAAGAGCTGGCTCGCATCGAGCAGTCCTACCTCGGCGAATAGCAGAAAGGGGTTCGCGCCATGCCGAACTTGAACGATATCATGGAGATGATGGACGCCCTGGAGACGAAGGCCATCATCACGATCCCCACGTTCTGCGTGGCTGTGCGCAACCGCCACTCCTCCTGCTGCAAATGCGTCGACGCGTGTTTGGCCGACGCCATCACCATCGAGAAGAACGAGCTGAATATCGACGCTGGGGCGTGCGTGGCCTGCGGGGCCTGCGTGGCGGTGTGCCCTACCTCGGCGTTGGTTCCCATGGATCCGATGCCCGACGACTTGGCCGGCGCTGTGGCCGAGACGACCAACGCGGCTAATGGCCTGACGGTCATCGCCTGCGCCCGCAAGGCGGCCCGCAACGTGGGCGACCCCGATAAGTACGCGGTGGTGCCCTGCCTCGCCCGCATGGAGGAAGAGCTGCTGGTGGAGCTGGTGGCTCGCGGCATTCCGGAGATCTGCCTGGTGGACGGCGACTGCCGCACCTGCAAGTACCGGGGCGCGGTGCCCGCCATCGACGATACCGTGGAGTCGACCCGCACCCTTATCGAGGCCATGGGGTCGGACGCGCAGATCACGCGCACCTCGGAGTTCCCGGCTTCGGTGCAGGTGGAAGATATGCGCAAGGCCGTCGGCGCCGCCCGGCGCGAGTTCTTCACTTCCTCGGGCCACTACGCCAAGGACGTGGCGAAGTCGGCCGCCGAGAAGGTGGTGAACGAGAAGCTGGCGCAACTGCATCTGCAGAAACAGGAGCAGACGCTGCGGGAGAAGCTCGGCGTGAAGAACGGCGCGGGCAAGATGCCCACCATCGAAGCCGAGCGCAACATCGCTATTCTGGATGCCATGAGTCGCATCGGCGATCCCGATGAGCCAGTTGTCGACGAGATGTTCACGCGCATTTTCGGCGATATCGCCATTGATGCCGAGAAATGCTCCGGTTGCGGCATGTGCGTCATGTTCTGCCCCACCGACGCCCTGCGCAAGGCGGTCGATCGCCATCCGGACGAGGGCAAGGCGTATCTGGAGTTCCAGGTCTCCGACTGCGTTCAGTGCAACCTGTGCGCCGATGCCTGCTTGAAGAAGTGCATCGAGATCGTACCCGTCGTCTCCATGGAAGAGCTGTTCGATTTCGAGCCGCGCCTCGTGGAGATTTCCGCCGCTAAGAAGGGCAACAAGCTCTTCAATCGGAACAAGTAGCAAAGATTTTCTTGTTTCTGGTCACAAAATCGAGTTCTGGGTTTTTCTGAGAGCAAACTGTCCTCACGTCCCTATGTACGCCCTAGAAAAATAGATATAATTAATCGTTGTGTGCACACCTTTCATGAGAGTGCTCGGGAAAATCCGCTCGACGAAACCCAGAACTCGATTTTGTGACCAATTCTCTGATTAAGATTGTCTGTGCTATACTAGCGAGCGCTCTAGTGCTTTAGCACAGTAAAGAAGTAAAGTGGGGAAGGCGAGAGACTTTCCTGGCGTACCTTTTAGGGAGGACGGAATGAAGAAACTGACGAAGATCGCCGCTGCAGCTGCGGCTCTGTGCCTGGGGGCCGCGCTTCTGGCCGGCTGCTCGGGTTCCAACGACGCGGCCGATAACGCGGCCGACAATGGCGCTGCCGCTAACCCCGATGCCACGACGCTCATCGTGGGCCTGGACAACGCTTACCCGCCCTATGGCTTCATCGGCGACGATGGCAACCTGACCGGCTTCGACATTGATCTGGCCACCGAGGTGGCCGCGCGCAATGGCTGGAACCTCGAGCTTGAAGCCATCGACTGGGACGCTAAGGACGCGCTGCTGAACCAGGGTACCATCAACTGCATCTGGAACGGCTTCACCATGGAGGGCCGCGAGGCCGACTATACGTTCTCGAAGCCCTACATGCACAACGAGCAGGTCGTTGTGGTGAAGAAGGACTCGGGCATCAGCTCGCTGGATGATCTTGCTGGCAAGAACGTCATGACGCAGGTCGACTCCGCCGCCCTGGACGTGCTGGAGGGCGACCAGAAGGATCTGGCCGACACCTTCGCAGGCGGCAAGGCGCAGACCATCGGCGACTACAACAACGCCTTCATGCAGCTGGAGTCCGGTGCGGTGGATGCCGTGGCTTGCGACCTGTCCATTGCGGACTACCAGATGGCCGCCAAGCCCGATATGTTCGTGAAGCTCGAGCCCCTGTCCACTGAGAACTACGCCGTGGGCTTTGCCAAGGATGGCGACGCGGCCATGGTCGACGCGGTGAACAAGACGCTGAAGGAGATGTACGACGACGGCACCATCGCCAAGCTGTGCGAGAAGTGGGGCGAGTACGGTATCTCGATCGACAACTGGGTTCTCGTTGATTAATTGCTTCGCAATTAATCAACGCTGACGCTGCGGTTCCGACGCTTTGGGTTCGTTCGCCCTGGCGGGACGAACGAACCGGCCGACGCTGCGGCTCCGACAGGCACCTGCCCTTGCCATTCAGCGCTTTCCCTCACGGCCCGAAGGCCGCTCGGCCGCGCTTCAAGTCAATTGCAGGCACCTGTCGAACCCTCGCTGATTTCCTTGGGCGAACCAGCGAAGGGAAGAGTTTTAATTAATCGGGAGGGCGAGGCTTTTTGGAGGCCTTGCCCTTCTTGTGGGTTTAAGAGCGACGATGAGAGGACGTGGAGATGGAATTCTCGGTCATGATGGGGATTCTCATGGAAGGTTTCGCCCTGACGGCGGAGATCTTCCTCATCACGCTGGTGGGCTCGCTGCCTTTGGGCGTGGTGGTCGCTCTGGCGCGTATGAGCAAGTTCAAGCCGCTGGCGTGGCTGGCGCAACTCTACATCTCCATTCTGCGCGGCACGCCGCTTATGTTGCAGCTCATGGCCATCATGTTCGGGCCTTACTATCTGTTCGGCCTGAATATGGGCAGCGATTGGAAGTTCTGGGCCTGCGCTATCGGCTTCATCCTGAATTACGCCGCCTACTTCGCCGAAATCTACCGTTCGGGCATCCAGTCTATTCCGCGCGGCCAGTACGAGGCGGCCGAGGTGCTGGGCTACACCAAAGCCCAGACCTTCATGAAGATTGTGCTTCCCCAGGTCATCAAGCGTATTCTGCCGGCTATGGGCAACGAGGTCATCACGCTGGTGAAAGACACGTCGCTCGCCTTCGTGCTTGGCATCATGGAGATGTTCTCCGCCGCGAAGGCCTTGGCCGCCAGCGAGGTGTCCATGGTTCCCTACGCCATCGCGGCTCTCATCTACTGGGTGTTCTGCCTGCTCATCGAATTCATCCTGAACCGTGTCGAGAAGCGTCTCGATTATTACCACGACTAGGAGGCGTTTCATGGAAAGCAAAGCGGTCGTAAGCCTCACCAACGGCAAGAAGGCGTTCGGGGACAACGAGGTTCTGAAGGATATTTCGCTGACGGTGAATGCCGGCGATGTGCTGGCCATCATCGGGCCCTCGGGCGGCGGCAAGTCGACGCTTCTGCGTTGCATGACGCTGTTGGAGACGCTCGACTCGGGTGATTTGTCCTACGGCGATCTCACGGTGTGCACCAACGATGCCGCGGGGCGCGCTGTGTACGGGGGCAAGGACGTCATCGCCGCCGCAAAGACCCGTTTCGGGCTCGTGTTCCAGAATTTCAACCTGTTCCCGCACTACACCGTGCTGCAGAACGTCACCGATGCGCTCATCTGCGTGCAGAAGATGCCGAAGGACGAGGCGCTCGCTCGCGGCCGCGAGCTTCTGGCTCGCATGGGGCTGGCGGACAAGGAGTCGATGGTGCCGTGCGACTTGTCTGGCGGTCAGCAGCAGCGTGTGGCCATCGCCCGGGCCATGGCCATGAACCCGGACGTGCTGTTCTTCGACGAGCCCACGAGCGCGTTGGATCCGGAGTTGACCCGCGAGGTGCTGAAGGTCATCCGCGATCTGGCGGCCGAGCACATGACCATGGTCATCGTCACCCACGAGATGGGCTTTGCCCGCGATGTGGCCGACCACCTCATCTTTATGGACGGTGGCGTCATCGTGGAGCAGGGCCCGGCCAGCGAGGTCATCAACAATCCCCAGCACGATCGCACCCGCGCATTCCTGGCGAATTACGATCGCGACTAGGCGCTCGCTTGCGTTCTCGCATCGCCTCGAGGACGCCTTGAAGGCGACTCGAAAGCGGCTCGGCGGCGGTCGGCGCGGGGTGCGGTGGCCCATGCACGGTCGGCGTGCGTCGTTGCATCTCCGCAGTGGTTGGCGCGCGTACACCGATTGGTGTATCTCTGTGACGCAAGCGTGACGATGGGTTGCCATAACGGTTGAGAAGTTCTAGAGCGTGCTAAGGTTTGGCGCACATAAGGACAACCTTACGCGAAGGAGCCTTCCATGACCGACACCAATAGCACCCCCACGCCTCCAGGCGACTCTGCCTCGGGCGGCCACACCCTCGCATCGCAGCAGCCGGTACCGCTGCAGCCGACTCAGCCTGCGCCCTACAGCGCCCAGGGCACTCAGCCCTACGGCGGTCAGCAGGCTTATGCGGGCCACGCAGGCTACGGAGCCCAGCAGCCCTACGGCTACGGAGCCCAGCAGGCGCCCGGCTCCGCGCAGCATTCCGCCAGCCAGCCTTATGGCCAGCAAACTTACGAGGCCGAGCCCGTGTCGATGCATGCCCAGCACGCGGCTCCCAAGGGCAACGGCGGCAAGACCTTCCTCATCGCCTTCGCCGGCGCGCTCGTGGCCTGTGTACTCGCCTTCGGCGTGTGGGGCATTACGAGTGCGATGATTCCGGGCAGTTCTGGCTCGGGTACTTCAACGGTCGTCACCGACCCCTCCACCGGCGAGACGACGGTCATCGCGCCCAGCGAGGATCCGACGCTGGCCGAGGCCGTGTCCGCGAAGTGCTTGCCCTCTGTGGCCGCCATCACGGTGTACGCCGAGGCTTCCCAGAATGACGCGATGAGCCAGTACTTCGGCTACCAGTACGGTGGCCAGGGCGACGGGTCGGGCGATCTGGTGGCCTATTCCCAGGGATCTGGCGTCGTGCTGACCGAGGATGGCTACATCATCACCAACAACCATGTGGTGGAAGGCGGCAGCGCCTACGAGGTCATGGTCGCCGGAGAGACCTACGAGGCCGATCTCGTGGGCACCGATCCCTCCTCCGACGTGGCCGTGCTGAAGGCCAAGGACGCCAGCGGTCTTACGGTTATGGAGCTTGGCGACTCCGACAACCTGACCATCGGCGAGTGGGTTATGACGTTGGGCAGCCCCTTCGGCTTGGAGCAGTCGGTGGCCACGGGCATCGTATCTGCCACGAGCCGCTCCCAGATTATGGACGCCCAGGAATCGATGCAGTCCGGCGGCACGGGGGAGATTACCATTTACCCGAACATGATCCAGACCGACGCGGCCATCAACCCCGGCAATTCCGGCGGCGCGCTGGTGGATGACGAGGGCAAGCTCATCGGCATCAACACGCTGATCACCTCGTACTCCGGCAACTACTCCGGTGTCGGGTTTGCCATTCCCGTGAACTACGCCATCAACTTGGCCCAGCAGATCATCGCCGGTGAGACGCCGACCCATGCTCAGCTCGGCGTGAGCCTCTCCACGGTGAGCGCGGCGACGGCATCCCGCTACGGCCTGCCCGTCGACGCCGGCGCCTACGTGGCCGCCGTCACCCCCGACTCCGGTGCGGCTGCGGCGGGCATCGTGCCTGGCGACATCGTCACTGCCTTCGATGGACAGGCGGTTGAGTCGGCTTCCGACCTCATGCTGGACGTGCGCACCAAGAACCCCGGCGACACCGTCACCCTCACGGTGAACAGCGGTGGTCAGGAGAAAGAGGTGCAGGTGACCCTGGGCGACGACTCCGCTAGCCAAAAGGCCAAGCAGGAGCAGCAGAGCCAGGAGCAGTCGATGAACGGCTACAGCCTGGAAGACCTCTTCGGCCGCCAGCGCTAACCGGCGTGACGCGCGGGCGTGTGCCGCTCACTGCGTCCACGTCACAGCTCGATCAATCTCGGCCCCTCCTCGGAGGGGCCATTTTAATGGCTAATAATCCTGGCGCACCATGGGAAATATAGCGCCATCTGCTAAGATGCGCCGCAAATCATGTCATATTCGGCATTCGAGGTCTTGCGTCTGCCGCATACTAACTGCACTATCCCATGATGCGCAGAGGAGCGTGCAGTGAGGTTCGGCCCTAACGTAGTGGAGCACGCTCCCTTTTCCATCCCCATGATCGGCAACACCGCGACTGGCTACTCCATCGGGCTCACGCCGGAGGGCGCCGCCGTGTGCCATCGCATGTTTTCCGAGGACGTGACCGAAGCAGAGGTCGCCGCAGTGCATGCGGATTTGCCCGCCCATTTGCGCCGTGGCGGCTTTGTCGTGGAAGATGTGGAGGCCGACGACGTAACATTGGGGAAAGGCGTGGAAGGCGTCGAACGTGCGGAAGGCGTCGGGGCTGGGAATGCCGCTGCGGCTGCATCCGCGCCGTCCGCGTCCGCTGTGCCCGCGCCGCTGCAGTCGGCGTACCTGCACGTCACCCATCATTGTAACTTGAACTGCATCGGCTGCTACTCGGCGGTGGACGCCCGCAATGCGCGGTGCGATCTTACGCTGGACGAGCTGCGGGGCATCATTGACGCCCTGGCCGATGCAGGCTGCCGGCATGTGGTTATTTCCGGCGGTGAGCCCTTTCTGCGCGACGATTTGCCCGCCATTGTCGCTTACGTGCGCGAGCGCGGCATCGCTTCGGTGGACGTGCTTACCAACGGCACGGCCGTCACGCCGGAGAAGCTCGCCGCCATCGCGCCCTACGTGGGCCGCGTCTCGGTGTCCTTCGACGGTCCCAACGCCGAGGCGGCGCCGGTCATCCGCCGCGAGCCTTTGTTCGAGCGTCTCGTGGCAGCGGTTGAGATGATCCGCGAGGCGGGCATTGCGCCGCACATCATTCCGACGGCCCATGCGGGCAACATCGACGCTTTGGGCGAGTACGTGGCTTTGGCCGACTCGCTGGGGGCCACCATGAACTTCAGCCTGCTGTCCGCACCCGTGGAAAGCGACGAGTTGGCAGCGGTTCTTCCTGACGATGCGGCGCTCGAGCGTTTGGCGCAGGCAACGCTGGCCCTGTCGCGCGACGGGGTGCCCGTGTTGTCCGACACGCCGGTGAGCACGCGCTTGACGACGACGTGCGGCTGCGGGGCGGGATGCGCCATGGTAAGCGTATCGGCCGATGGCGAGGTGTTTCCCTGCCACATGATGCACGACGAGGCCTTCAGCCTGGGGTCGCTTGTGGAAGACCCCAGCTGCTTGAGCGCGCGCCATGCTCCTGCCCCGCGCGTGGACGAGCTGGCCGCCTGCGCCGACTGCGACATCCGCTACCTCTGCGGCGGCGGTTGCCGCGCTCGCGCCTATTTCGCCACGGGCGACGTCGAGGCCCGCGATCCCTATTGTGCCCTCATGCGGACGTTCTACCGTCTGCTTTTTGAGGCCATGTTAGGTCGCAACCAAAGAAAGGAGGAGGAATCATGCTGTTCTATAGCGATGCAGAGCCGCTGAGCATCTGTGCGGTGATTGGTCCCGACCACACCCATTGTGTTCAGATCGGGTTTTAGCTGTACATGGATCTGTGCAATCCGGCGTTGGCCTTTTGCGTCGGATTGCGCTTGACTGCGAAAGGAGGTCTGAGAAGTGACGAAGAGCAATACTTTAGAGCAATCGCTTAAACACGCCTCGCATGTATGTCGAGTGATCAATGTGATGCTGACGGTATTGCTAATAGGCGCTGGTCTCATTTGGTTAACGGCATTGGTCATGTCTTTCGCTCAGCTTGGCGCGGCAGGATTCGATGGCATGTCGCTTGTTGCGTATATAGTGCTTTATGGAGTCCTTGTACTTGGCGTTTTGGCAATGCTGAAGCTTATCTTCAAGGATGCAGTCAATAGCGAAACGCCATTTACAGAAAAGCAGGCAGATCGCCTCAGATTCATTGCGTTCCTTGCGCTCATGTTTGCACTTCTCGAATTTGCATTTACCCTCGGGGTGACATTCGAGGTAGTTCCACGCATAGGCTACGATGTGATAGTAAATAGAGGGTCAACTGAGCCTGTTATAAGTATTAATGTTGGAGTACTCGTCTTTTCTGCTATTATGTACTCACTTTCGGCAATATTTCGATATGCTGCGCTGCTCCAGCAACTCAGCGACGAAACCGTGTAAGGGAGCTGATGTGCCTATTATTCCTCGTCTCGACCGAGTGATGGCGGATCGTAAGATGTCTGTCAACGAACTCTCTCAGCGCATCGACATCTCGCCGGTGAACATTTCGCGCATGCGCCGCGGCCACATCAAGGCCGTGCGTTTCTCCACCATGGAGCGCATTTGCGAAGTGCTCCAGTGCCAGCCGGGCGACCTGTTTGAGTACGTTTCCCCCGAGCCGGGCACCGATGAGGCCGTCGAGCTGGATGCCATCATCAACCGCCCCATCGAGGAGCCGGCCCGCAAGCCCATCGGCGCCGTCTCCCGCATCCCTGTGAACGTGGCCAACTAGTCTTTGCCACAACCCGCACCTCACAGGACGCCTCACCGGGCGTCCTTTTTCATGCCCGCGAAACACCCCCGAAAAGTGCTCCCCGAGAGCTGCACCCCCGAGAAACACATTTTCAGGAAACGCGCCTGTGCTCCGACGCCCCTTTTTGCAGCATCGAGGAGGTTCCGTAGAGGCAGAAGGATCGACCTCGTCAGATGAAGGACGTCTTTCTGGCAAGTTTTCCAAGCTTTTCGACATGGCCTGTTTGCAGTGGATCAACTGATGACATTCAAGCTGTCTAGATCTCGCCGAAGATTGCTGGGAACGTCATCGGGAGCAACACGGCGGGCACGATTCGGGCCGGCGAGCGTCTCGACAGGACTGTCGATCTTGTGCTGAAGAGGAAGGACATCTGGGACGAGATCCAGATGTCCCAGGCGACGAGGAAGGCTCGGGATCTGTCGAGAGCGGACACAGTGAAGACGACCGTGGGGAAGAGGAATGGGTCGGCAGCCGATGCTTTCAAGAAGGAATACGGGAAAGACTCGGTGCCTGCTGGTTACGATGTCGATCATGTAATAGATCTTCAGCTGGGAAGCGCCGACCATGTGAGCAACATGCGCCCCCTCGACGCCAGCGTCAACCGGAGCATGGGAGCTCAGATACGCTATCCGATAAAGGATCTTCCAGAAGGCACCAAATCGGCAACGTGATATTCGAGTGAAAGGAAGCGAGATGTTCGACTTGTTCAAGAGGAGGAAGGGCCGCGGGGCCCGGCGGAGGGCGACCCCCTCGATGTTCGCGGAGTTTCTGGAGTACTTCGGGGAGGCCCCGGTCCTCGAGGACGGGGCGGCCGATCCCTACGACGCGTTCATCGACGGCCTGGGCGGCCGGTCGTTCGGCGATGGAGTGTTCAGGGTGTTCGAGCGCAGTGATCTCGAGGGATGGCATCGGGTGGTGTCCGGATGCTTCACGAAGCTTCGCAGTGAGTTTAATCTGATCGGATACGATTGGATGGGGCGGTGCTTTGCGGTTGATCAACGGGACGGCGATGGGAAGGAGCTCGTGGTTCTCCTGGAAATCGCAACTCTCGATATGTACTATATCGGGAAAGACGTGGCAGTCTTCCTGAACGAGGTTATGCCGAATCAGAGCGAGGCGTGTCTTGGGGTCGGGAGGTATCGGGAGTGGCTGGAGGGGCATGCGCCCGTGGGACGCATGGAATGCGGCGGCTACAGGATCCCTCTCTTCCTCGGCGGGGAGGACTCCCTGGAGAACATGGAGGTCTCCGACATGGAGGTGTACTGGGATATGACTGACCAGCTGTGGGAGGCCGTGAAGGACCTGCCCGAGGGCACCAAGATAGGCAACATCAGCTTCGAGTAGGGCGAGTCCCCCCCCCAAACCGGAATGAGGCCTTTGAACGGCGATCTGAGCGAGGTGCTCGATGATTTGGGTCTCCGCTACTTCGAGGGAAATGCCAATTCGCTTCGTGCGGGGCAGGTCTTTATGAAAGCCGGCGCTTGAACCTCACGCTGCTGACGTTGTGCGCGATGGTCAAGTACCCATGGGGCGTTCGCGAGGCCGTCTTTATCTCCGCATCCTGTTCGCCAAGGATGGTAGAGGAAGGCGACGGGGGAAGGGCATGGCCGCGGTCGAGATCGTCCCCTGCGTGAGGCTCGGTTCCATTGTCTTCGGCGAGAAATCATATGAAATGGATGCGAATGCGGAGCTGTCGGAAGGCCCTATTGTGACGAAAGGTCGATAGCCGAGGTCGGCGAGGGGCGGGCGGGGACTCCGATGCGACTCTGCTGCGGCACAAGTGCGGTCGGCGCGGGGAACTGACCGGGGCATTCCCGCGTCATTTCTGCGGTCGCTCTGTCGTAGGCTTGGGGAATCGTGATGTCCGATGAGAGGATTCCGCCATGCCGAAGAGATTTCTGAAGTTCTCCGATCGATGGATGTTCAACCGCGTGCTATGCGAAAAGGAGGTGTGCCGCAAGGTCCTGCGCGCCGCGCTGGGGATAGAGGTGGGCGAGATAACCTACCTGAACGCCGAGCAGGCGAAGGAGCCGGCGGCGGCGAGCCGCGGCGTCCGCATGGACGTGTTCGCGCGGGAGGGAAGCCGCGTGTTCGACATCGAGATGCAGGTCTCCCCCGAGGACCGGATAGGGCGCCGGATGCGCTACTACCAGGCGGCGATCGACGCGACGGAGCTGGGCCCCGGGGAAGATTACGGGCTGCTCCCGGAGAGCTTCGTCGTGTTCTTCTGCGCGACCGACCCCTTCAGGGCGGGCGAGGCCGTCTACTCGATCGAGCGGGTCTGCTTGGAGGCCCCGGAGCTGGTCGCGGGGGACGACTCGCACTGGCGCGTGTTCAATGCGTCGGCCGCCGAGGATGTCGCCGACCCCGACCTGCGCGATTTGCTACACTACGTGGCGACGGGGCGGCCCGAGGGCGCGCTGTCCCGAGAGATAGACTCCCTCGTGGAGGAATACAACCGTGACCGGGAGTGGGTGACCAAGGTGCTGACCTACGAGCAGGATACCGAGATGCGCTGCCGCCGGGCAGAGGCCAGGGGCATGGAGCAGGGCATGGACAGGCTGGGAACTCTCGTCGGCCTCCTTCTGGACGCGGGGCGCCTCGACGATGCCAGGCGGGTTTCCGAGGATGCTGCCTATCGCGATGAAATGCTCGCGGAGTTCGGGCTGAAAGCGAGCGAGTAGACAACGGGAAAGCGTCGCGGAGAGTTGCCCTCCGCTGCGAATGCTATCGGCCTGGTATGAAACTATCACCTTAAAATTATTGAAAACGTGCTAGTATATTAAATACATTATGAGGTTACCGTACCGCAGCGGAGAAGAGGCGGCCGTGTGGGCGCCTGCAGGATCACGCAAAAAGCGGCTTTCTGGGCGGATGGGAGCATGCTATGCCTATTGTGTCGAAGTTGAAGGTGGTCATGGCCGACCGCGACATCAGCGTCAACGAGCTGTCGGAGAAGGTGGGGCGTTCGGCGGTGAACCTCTCCCACTTGCGCTGCAATCGCTCAAAAGGTATTCGGATCTCGCTGCTGGAGGATTTGTGTCGCGAGCTGCACTGCCAACCGGGCGATTTACTCGTGTACGAGCCGCCCGCTCGCGAGGAGCAGGACTGACCGAGCCGGCGGGTGTCGCCGAGGCGTCTTTCGTCATCTTTCCTTTAAAAAGACACGGGAAAGATGCTTAAGAGCTTGCACGAGCCTTTCGCTCGCTCGCTCGCTCGATTGATGGGGGGCGAGAGGAAGTTCTTCGCCTTAGAAGTTGATGAGGGCGCCCAAGGGAACATCGAGGGCATCGGCGATTTCGATATATTTGGCGATGCCCGTGTTGTGCTTGCCGGCCTCGATGCGGGCGATGACGGCTTGGTCGGTGTGCACCATGAGGGCAAGCCTTTGCTGGGAAAGGTTCTGGGCAATGCGATGCGCCCTGATCTGCTGACCAAGCGAGTGAATGCGGGCTTGCACCTTTTCCTGTTCGTCGTTCATGGGGCCAAGAGTACGTTGATGACGAATCAGTCATAGGTCATATATGACATAACTCGGCAATTTCTGAAGAATGGGCGCACGGGAAGAGTGGCTGCCTGGCGTCTGCGCGATATGCGTTTCTGCCCGCAGTGGTCTGCACGACGGTTTGCGGTTCAGCGGGAGAGGGTTCGGGTAAGCCCCTATGCTCGCGCCTCAGCACTGAGCTAATTCTTTGATCTTGGAAGGCTGACGCTGCGTTGGCGAGGGACTTCGGGTAATATGTATCCGTTTACAAGATCCTGCCGACGAAGGGATGTACTCGATGGCGAACGAATACAAGTACGATCGCGTGCTGCTCAAGCTATCTGGCGAGGCGCTCGCCGGCGATCAGGGGTACGGCATTGACCCGCGAGTGGTCGATGACCTTGCCGAGGAGATCGCCGAGATCGTTCACGATGGCGTGCAGCTGGCTGTGGTTGTCGGCGGGGGCAACATCTTCCGCGGTTTGGCCGGATCGGCCGAGGGCATGGATCGCTCCCAGGCCGATTACATCGGCATGCTGGCCACGGTGATGAATGCGCTCGCTCTGCAGGACGCCTTCGAGCGCCACGGCATCTTCTCCCGTGTGCAGAGCGCCATCAATATGCAGGAAGTGTCCGAGCCCTACATTCGCCGCCGCGCGATCCGCCATTTGGAGAAGGGGCGCGTCGTCATTTTGGCGGCCGGCACGGGCAATCCCTATTTCACGACCGATACGACGGCGGCCCTGCGCGCCTGCGAGCTGGACGTCGATTGCGTCATGAAGGCCACGAAGGTCGACGGCGTCTACGATGCCGACCCGATGAAGAATCCCGACGCGCACCGGTTCGACCATATCAGCTATATGGAGGTGCTGAGCCAGGGGCTGCATGTCATGGATGCCACGGCCACCTCGCTTTGCATGGACAACGACGTGCCCATGATCGTCTTCGATCTCACCAAGCCGGGCAACATCAAGGCCGCTCTGCAGGGCGAGCCGGTGGGCACGGTGGTCGAGTAGGCACCTGGGGCGCAGGCCGCGCCGGAGCCGCTTGTCGGCGCGACAGCGAGGACGAGCGTATGCCGCGGGTCGCGAGGCTCGTGGCGGATTCTAGAAGGATTTCAGGGGGAGGAGCCCCTGAGTGATTAGGGAGGAAACCCTCATGGCAGATATCGACGAGATTCTGATGAGCGCGGAAGAGCGCATGGAAAAGGCCATCACGGCGCTGAAGGAGAACTTCATGGGCGTGCGCACGGGCCGCGCCAACGCCATGGTGCTCGACCGCATCAAGGTGGACTACTACGGCGTGCCCACGCCGGTGAACCAGATGGCTGGCGTGAAGACGCCCGAGGCCCATCTGCTGGTCATCGAACCTTGGGACAAGGGCATGCTGCGTGCCATCGAGCACGCCATCCTCGAGAGCGATTTGGGCGTGACCCCGAACAACGACGGCTCGGTCATTCGCCTGCCGTTCCCGAGCCTGACCGAGGAGCGCCGCCGCGATCTGGTGAAGCAGTGCAAGACCTACGCCGAGGAAGCGCGCGTGGCCGTGCGCAATGCGCGCCGCGACGCGAACACCGCGATCGAGAAGGCCGTGAAGAACGACAACCTTCCCGAAGACGAATCGAAGCGGGCCGAGGCCGAGATCCAGAAGATGACTGATCGGTTCGTTGCCGAGGTCGATGAGGTTCTGAAGAAGAAGGAAGCCGAGGTCATGGAGATCTAGGGGGTTCACTGGCTTCACGAACGACCGGTGGGTAGGGATGAATAAGGATTTAGATTACATATTTCCGGATCCGCCCGAGGGGGTTGATCCTCGGGCGCTTGATCCGGAGAGGATTCCCGAGTCGGTGGCCATCATCATGGATGGCAACGGGCGCTGGGCCAAGAAGCGCGCGCTGAATCGCCTGAAGGGCCATAAGGCCGGCATCGAGGCGGTGCGAGAGGCCATTCGCTGCGCGTCGGATCTTGGGGTGCGCTATCTGACCATCTACTCGTTTTCCACGGAGAACTGGAAGCGGCCCGAAGATGAGGTCGTGGGGCTGATGGATCTGTTCGCCAAGACCATGCTCGCCGAAGTGGACGGCCTTCATGAAGAGGGCGTGCGCGTGCGGACGATTGGCGATCTCTCGGCGCTTCCCGCAGAGACGCGTGAGGCCTTCGATGAGGCCTGGGAGAAGACGCGCGACAACGACGGTATGACGCTGGTGGTGGCCGTGAACTACGGTGGCCGTCAGGAAATACTGCGCGCTTGCCGGGGCTGCATGCGCGAGGCGGTGCTTTTGGGCGAAGAGACCGGGGAAGTGATAGAGCCCACCGAGGAGATGTTCGAGCGGGGGCTGTACACGTTCGGGATGCCCGACCCCGATCTGGTCATTCGCACTTCGGGCGAGATGCGCATCTCGAACTTCCTGCTGTGGCAGATCGCCTATTCCGAATTCGTGGTCACCGATGTGCTATGGCCCGACTTCAACCGCTACACCTTCCTGGAGTGCCTGCTCGAGTATCAGGGGCGGAACCGCCGTTTCGGGGGCGTGGCCTAAATGCGCGGGGGGATTTCCGACGAAGAGAAGAAGGATCGAGCCCGAGCGGCGCGCGAGCGATTGCGCCGAGGCGACCATGGCCGTCGTGTGCGTTCGGAAGAGCGCGGAAGCGTGTCAGCTGCGCGTGGGGCGGCGGCTTCTGACGGGATGAGTGCGTCCCCTGACGAGGTGAGTGCGCCCTCGGAGGAGCGCACTCATTTGCTCGACCGGCTGCAGCCCGATGAGGAACGCGACTTGCCTCCCGTCGTCTGCGATGCGGAATCGGCCCCCGAAGGCCCTCCCTGGCACTACGACCTCTCCGATGAGGAGCGCGCCGCCCGCGAGGAGAAGCGCGAGACGCGCCAGGAGAAGCGCGATCGCCTGAAGCAGAAGGCGCTGAACAAGACGCCGGACAAGCTGCGCAATCCCTCCGATCTTCAAGTGCGTTTCCGTACCGGGGTAATTTACACGGCGGCGACGGTCATCTGCGTGCTGGCCGGCAACATCCCCATGGTGCTCATGCTGATGGTTGTCGCTGGCATCTGCGCCGGCGAGTTCTTCTACATGCTGCGCTCCGATGCGAAGCTGCCCAACGAGATGCTCGGCATTATTGCGGCCGTGCTCTATCCCCTAAGTGTGTACATTGCCGGTCTGGTGGGCGCGATGCTGGTGAGCTTGGCTCTTCTGCTGGCCCTCTTGGTGTGGTACGTGTTCTGGCTGCGGGCCCGCATCCCCGATGTGGGGGTGAGCTTCTTCGGTGCTGCCTACACGGGCCTTCTGCTGTGCGGACTGGTGATTATCCGTGTGTCGCTGCCGGCGCCGTGGGGCGGCGCCTGCGTGCTTCTGCTGTTCTTGTCGGTGTGGGCCAACGATGCCTTCGCCTATTTGGTGGGAAGCAAAATCGGGAGGCACAAGCTGGCACCGCGCACGAGTCCGAAGAAGAGCTGGGAAGGGTTCATCGCAGGTCTGGTGGGGTCGGTGATATTTTGGTGCCTCATGACGCTGGTGCCCGGCATCACCATGGCCATTCCTCAGGCTATTGTCTTCGGCATCATTTCCGGCTGCATGGGAGTGCTGGGCGATTTGGCGGAGAGCCGCATCAAGCGGAATTCCGGGTTCAAGGACTCCGGCACCATCATGCCCGGCCACGGCGGCCTGCTCGATCGGAGCGACTCGCTGTTCCTCACCTCCATCACGGCAGCTATCCTTCTGATAGCCGGCGGTTGCATTCCCTATGCTCTTTTCTAGGCGATCCGTCCCGGTTCGCTCTTTGCGTGTCCTGTCATAGTGAAAGGGGTTCTCATGGCCAAACGGCGCATTGCGGTACTCGGCTCTACGGGATCCATCGGTACCCAGACCCTCGATGTCGTGCGTCAGCACGGCGATAAGCTGGAGATCGTCGGTCTTGCGGTGAACAGCTCCTTGGATGTTCTGCTCGCTCAAGCCCGGGAATTCGGCGTGCGCCATCTGGCGGTGGGGAATGCCGCTTTGGCGAACGATCCCCGTTGCGATGAGGCGCGGGCCCTCGTGCGGTCGCTGGCCGTTCCCGAGGGCCAGGAGGACGCGGAGGCGAGCTTCGGCGTGGGCTCCGAAGCCGTCGTGGCTCTCACCCAACTGCCCGAGGTGGATGTCGTCGTGAACGCCCTGGTAGGGGCAGCTGGCTTGGAGGCGAGCTATACGACGCTGAAGGCGGGCAAGGTGCTCGCTTTGGCCAACAAGGAGTCGCTCGTGGTGGGTGGCGACCTCATTATGCCGCTGGCAGCAGCGGTGGATGCGGATCGTCGGGCCTCCGGCGTAGCTCCGGCGACAGGGCCGGCCGGGGCGCTCATGCCCATCGATTCGGAGCACGGGGCCATCTACCAATGTCTGCTCGGAGAGAATCCGCGCGAGATCTCGAAGCTGTGGGTGACGGCTTCGGGCGGCCCGTTCCGAGGCAAGACGATCGCCGACCTGGAGGCGGTCACGCCAGCTCAGGCACTGGCCCATCCCACCTGGAACATGGGGGCGAAGATCTCCATCGATTCCTCGACGCTGATGAACAAGGGGCTCGAAGTCATCGAGGCGCACCACTTGTTCGCGATGTCCTACGACCAGATCGAAGTGGTAGTGCAGCCCCAGAGCGCCATCCATTCGATGGTGGAGTTTACCGATGGGTCGGTTCTGGCTCATTTGGGTACGACCGATATGCGCATTCCCATTCAATTTGCTCTCTCCTATCCCGAGCGGTGGGAGGCTCCCGTGAGACCGCTCGATTTTCGGACGTTGGGCTCGCTGGAATTTGCGGCGCCCGATGTGGATACGTTCCGCTGTCTTGCTCTGGCTCGTCATGCAGGTGAGGTGGCGGGCACGCTGCCCGCCGTCATGAATGCCGCCAACGAAGTGGCGGTGGCAGCATTTCTCGCCGAGCAGATCGGCTACCTCGATATCGCCTGCTGCGTCGAGGCGACCATGGACGCCCACGAAGGGGCAGGCGTCCAAGTCGTGGAGAGCCTCGAGCAGCTGAAGGCCGTCGACGCATGGGCCCGCGCCTTCGCAAGCGAGTGGGCCCGGGGGCGGCAGAGTTAGCGGCGCCGCCCCCGGAAGCGTTCTCAGCGGCGCTTGCGGTAGGCGACGAAGGCAGCGCCGGCGCCGGCGACGGCGAGCAGGGCGACCAAACAAATCACCGTAAGGCTCTCGTCTCCCGTTTGAGCGAGGCGAGAGGCTCGGGCGACGCGCGTCGGCTCGGGCTCGTCGGCCTCGGGCTCTGCGGGCTTTTCCGGCTCGTCGCCGCCGGTCGGCGGCAGCGGCAGGTCTGGATAGGCGTAGGAGACGGTCTGCCCCTCATCCTCGATATCGGCGTGGAGGGCCACCTCGATGTCGTCGTGCAGCAGCGATTCGAAGACCACGAGGCTCACGCCATCCAAGTTGGCGCCGGGAATGGTGATCTCGACATCCACCGTGCCCGAGGGTTCCTCGGGGATGAACCGGTGGCTTACCATGACCACTTTATCCTCCACGAGCCACGGGGCGTTTTCCTCTTTGTCCATGAGCACGGCGGATAGCTCGTACTCCTCGCCGGGGGTCAGTCCCTGGTAGCTGACGGTGTCGATGATGGTGACCTCTTCGGCTGGCACGCCTTCGTGAGTGCCGGTGGCGGCGTCGACGGCCGTTGTGCCGATGGCGATAGGGCTTACGGCGATGGTCTGCTTGCGGTCGGCGAGATCGCGGTGCGAGGCTACTTCGACGCCATCTTGCAGAAGCGTCTCGAAGACGACGAGGTTGGTGTCCTCGGTGATCGCCGAGGCGTCGAAGGCGAAGGTCACGTTCGCGTACCCGTTGTAATCCTCGGGAGTGAACTCAAGCTCGGCGGTGACTTCTTCCTCATTCACGAGGAACGGCTCTCCGGTGGCTTTGTCCATGAGGGTTCCCCGAAGCAGATAGGGCTCTTCGGGTTCTAGGCCAGAATAAGTGACTCGGTCGATGACGACGGCCTTGGTGTCGGCGCTGATCTGCGTGTCGTACAGATCGTCGGACAGACCGTCGTAGGCACTCGTGCGGATCGTGGGCTTGTCGGTGCCCGTGTTGTTGAGAGTGCCTAAGTCGACGACGAGCCCCTCATCGCTCTCGTCAACCACGATTTCATCGCGGATCATCTCGAAGATTGCGTTGGCCGGGCATCGAAGCTCTTCCAGCTCGTACGTGTCAAAGGGCAGTGCGCCCAGTCCATTGTCCGCAGCGACGGACGCCCCTTCGGCATTGAGACCGAACCAGATCCCCGCTGTGGCATCAAGGGCCTCGGTGTCCAACGTAAGCGGCATCTGGAAGCTGCCGTCAGGAGCGGTGAACTGCGCGTCGTTGGCGTTCGTGTTCGCGTCGTGGGGATGCCCCGGGGTAGATTCCGTGGAAGCGAGCCCGTTCTTGTCCGTGACGAGGATGTGCCATTCGCCGGTCGTCTTCGAGGTGAGCTTGAAGGGGATGCCGGCCAGCTTTGCGGCGCCGTCGACGCGCTTCATGAAGCGCAGATCGGTGCGGGCGACGCGGTCGGTGACGAGATCGCCGTTCTGTTCCGCATCGAAGGTCTCGATAATCTCGCCATCGGTGTCGGCATCGGTGACGTGGCGCACGTGCACGGTCTCGTCGAGAAGGTAGCCACGCGGCGCTTTCACTTCCTGGATGGCATAGGTGCCGATGGGAAGCGCGATGCGACCGTTGGAGAGCTTGTAGAACGCATCGCCTGCCACCTTGTAGGGAAGCTCTTCGGTCGTTCCGTCGGCCAAAGTGTGCGTGAAGCTGCCCTCCGCCTCGTCGAGCAAGAAGGCGCCCTCGTCGTTGGTGCGCACGACCCAGCTTGCTTGCGGCTCGAGGGTCTTAAGGGCATCCAGAGAAGCATTCTTTGTCGCATAATAATCGATGCGGAAGTGGGCATCGCCGAGGGTGGCGGCACCCTGCGCATGGCTCTGACCGCTTTGAGCATCCTTCTTCTGGATAAGAAGGGAGAGGGGATTCAACTTTGCCTTGTCGCTGACGGCAGTGGTATTCACGCGGGTGACGGAACGATCAGCGACGGTCACGGCATAGGTTCGGCTATCCAGAGCATAGCCCTCCAGAGGGCGCTTGGTCTCGCGCACCCAATAGGAGCCGATGGGCATCTCGTCGATGCGTCCGTAGCCGTCGGCATCGCCGTTCAGGCTCGTACGGATTTCGCGGACGAGCTTTGTGCAGGCCGAGTCCGCGTACACGCCATAGACGGCGCCCGCCAAGGTATAGCCGGGGTGTCCCATCGTGACCTCGGGATAGCCCGACTGCTTGAGCAAGTCGATGGAGCCGCGCATGGGTTCATCGGCAAAGGATACTTGGCACACGACGCTCTCGTCGCTGGTTGCCTCCACGGTCGCCTTCTGGACGGCGCTATTCAGGCGGAATCCGGGCGGGGCGAACAGTTCGCAGAAGTAATAGTCGCCGCCCTCGATGTCCTCGGCGACCGCACTTCTGCCATCCGCCCCGGTAACGAGGGTAAACGAAGCATTGGCCTGAGCCCAGGTGCGGGCCGCCTGCCAGCTTCCCCAGGCGCCCTTGGCAGCCTGCTCGGCCGCCGCTTCGGCGCTTGCACGAGTGGAGAAGGCGCCGAACACCGCGTTGGCGAGCGAGTAATTCCCGTTGGCGTTGGAGATGGCGGGGTTGGCGGAGGTTTTCACGACCTGGGCGCGCCCGGTGTTGATGGGCTCCACCAGCAGGTAGCCGACAACGTCCTGGAACTCCTTGTTGGTGGCAGCGGATCGAGCATCGATTTTGTAGTAGAACTTGTACCATCCGTTGTACGCGGATTGCGAGCCGGTGTAGGTGCCCTTGTAAGTGATGTAGTTGTCGCCGTTGGGGTTGCTTGCCACGGCGCCGTAGCCGTTGGAAACGCCGGCAGTACCGCAGGTGGCTTGGGCCATGGCGCGGTTGGTGGGTGCGCTTCCCCCGCTGTAGTTGGTGTCCTTGTAGTCGTTGCCCGTGGTGAGGAAGCGAGCGCGGTAGTCGCTGCCGGTGCGCGAGGTGGCGAAGGGCGCATCGGCGCCGTTGCGGGCGGCGATCGTCTCGTAAAGGAACGCGTCCACGACGGCGTCGAAGCTGCTCGATGCGGTGTTCAGCACGTAGTCGTTGAAGTTCGTTCCCTGGGAAACTCCGTTCACCCAGTGCTGAGAGGTGCCGAAGAAAGCGCCGAACCCATAGGAGCCTACCAGATCGCTGGGGAACCCATAGGCCTCCTGTTTGCGGGGCATGTCGACATCGAAGGTTTCGAGGCGCATATAGGGGTTGAGCGCGTAGTGCTTCTCGGTCTGGCCGGGGAAGGCGGCTGCGAAGGGGGCGATGCCGCCAGCCTCGGCGAGGATATCGGGAATGTCCGAGGCGATGGTCGTTGTCTCTTCGCCGATGGTGAGCTCCTGCGGACTCGTGTCGAGATCGGCGAGCACAAAGCGCTCATAGGCGGGATGTGCGGGCGACAGCTCGAAGACGATGCCGAGGGTTTCCAGAGTGTCCGCATAGGACTCGGGGATGCTTACGGTGCCCGCTGCGGCATCAAGAGAGCACTCATCGGTAATGTCGCGCTGGCGGTCGCCGAAGGTGGCGTAGTGCTCGTACACGGCGAAGCTGAGCGCCTCGTCGAGATCAAGCGCTCCACCCTCATCGACCGTGGCGACAATGTGCCCTTCTTGCAGGTCGTATGGCGCGGTGATGCTGGCGAAGTCGATGGTCTCGCCCGCAGAGTCTTTAAAATGGAACATGACGGGCACCCCCTCGGTTTCCGTGGCGACTGCCGAGGTCGCAGGGGCACACATCGCGGGGATGAGGCCCACGAGCAGTAGGAAGGCAAGAACCATGTTGAAAAGGGCGCGGCCTCCTTGGAGGGGCGGGCGCGCGGGGACGGGATCGAGTGAATCCACGGTGACTCCTCTCTGCGCGGCCACGTGTCCGCGCTGCTCGATTGACGAAAGAGAGTCAGGCGTGGGGCGCAATCGTGACGTCCGTGTCTCGAAGGAATGCGGGCTGGAAGGTTTGGCGTACGGCGCCCGATGCCTGACGCCGATAACCTTACGAGAGCCGAACCGTAGAAATGACGCGGGAATGTCCCAGTTCGTTCCCTCCCTCGACCGTGCGGAAGTCGTATTTTTTTGCGACGAAAAAGCGGTCGGCGCGAGGAGCTAAAAGGGACTTCGACGGGTTTTCAGTGAGAAAAGGGCGGGACTTCGAGGCGCTCGATTCTCAAGCGGCGGTAGCAAAGACGCGTGCTTCGCGCTCGCCGAGACGGCAGTCAAGGTGGCGGGCGCAGCCGGCAGATTCGGTGTACGTCCCTCCGAAACCATGGAGGGATCGTAGCCAGCTTGTAGTTATTTTCCGAGACGGCTCTCCAAGGGAAAGACAAAGGGTGCCCGCTTTCTATAATGACCAGCGACACCCGTTCCTGCCCCGCGAGGCAGGAAATCTCTCATATATAAGGAGACATCTGTGGACATCCTCATCATGATCGTCTGCGCCGTTATCAGCATCGGCTTCCTCGTGTTCATCCACGAGGGCGGCCACTACCTGGCCGCTCGGGCCTTCGGCGTGCGCGTGACCGAGTTCATGCTGGGCCTGCCCGGCCCCTCCATCGGCTTCACGAAGGGCGAGACTCGTTATGGCGTCACGGCCGTGCCCCTCGGCGGCTACGCGAAGGTGTGCGGCATGGAGGCCGGCCCTTTGCAGCCGCACCTGCAGGAGGCGCTCGCGTCGCTTTACCGCCGCGGCACCGCCAACATGGAGGACGTGGCCCGCGATTGCGGCATCAGTGACGATGAAGCGTACAACGCCCTGGAAGAGCTGGTGGAATGGGGCAGCGTCATCGGGCCTTCCAAGGCCGATCAGTACAACACCTACCGCGCCCCGCGCGTTGCGCCCGGCAAGCGCGCTCTGAAGAAGGCGGCCGCGGCGGGGCTGCCGGCGCCCGTCTCCTACGAGCTGGGCCAAGCTCGCGAAGTGGCCGACCCCCATGCGCTTTACGAGTCCGAGTACCGCCAGCAGTACCGCTCGCTGCCCTTCTGGAAGCGTTCGGTCATCCTTTTGGCGGGCATTTTCATGAACCTGCTGTTCGCCATGCTCGTGTTCATTATCGTGTTCTCGATCATCGGTTTTCAGGTGCAGCATCCTGAAACGGGCGAGATCACGACCATCCATGCCTCGGTGCTGCAGGCGCTGCAGGCTGGCTTCATGTACATCGGCATGGTGATTCAGGCGGTCGCGGGCCTGTTCAACCCGGCTACGGCGGCTCAGACGGTGTCCGATTCCACCTCCATCGTTGGCATTGCCGTCATGTCGAAAGACTACTTCCAGGCGGGCCTTGTGGAGGCACTGGAGTTCATGGCTATGATCTCGGTCTCGCTGGGCATCATGAACCTGCTGCCCATCCCGCCACTCGATGGCGGCCGCTTCGTGGTGGAAATCTTCCAGAAGGGCACCCGCAAGACAGTGTCCCAGAAGGCCATGAACTATATGTCGCTGGCCGGTATGGCGCTCTTCCTCGGCTTCTTCGTCATCATGCTGAACCAGGACATCCAGCGGTTCGTCTTTGGCAACTGGGGCTAGGGGTTTAAACCTGTCGGACCCTCGCTGACTTCCTTGGGCGGATTCCGGACTTATAATTGGTGAAAGATAACGGTTGGAAAGGAAGTGGTCCGTGACCAAGGAACTGAAGCCCCATGACCGCACGCGGCGTGTGATGGTGGGGGATGTGCCGGTGGGCGGAGGCGCGCCGGTGGCGGTGCAGTCGATGTTGAACGCCCCGGCCGACGATGTGGCCGCCAACCTCGCGCAAATTGAGGCGCTGGCCGAGGCCGGCTGCGAGATCGTGCGCATGGCCATTCCGCGTCGGGACTGCCTGGACGCTTTCGAAGCCGTGTGCGCCGCGTCACCCTTGCCCGTGGTGGCCGACATCCATTTCGACGCCCGCATCGCCATCGAGGCGGCGGCCCGCGGCGCGGCCAAGCTGCGCATCAACCCCGGCAACATCGGCGGCCTGGAGGCCACCCGTGAGGTGATCGCTGCGGCGTCGGCGGCGGGCATCCCCATCCGCATCGGCGTGAACGCCGGCTCGCTCGACGACGCGCTGGCGGCCCGCGACGACCTGACGCTGCCCGAGAAACTGGCTGCCTCCGCTACCGAATACGTGCGCTTCTTCGAAGACGAGTGCGACTTCCACGACCTTGTGGTGTCAGCCAAGGCCCACGACGTGCAGACCACCATCGACACCTATCGCCTGTTGGCCGCCGAGCTGCCCGAGGTGCCGCTGCACATCGGCGTCACCGAGGCGGGCACCGCCTTCCAAGGCATCATCAAAAGCGCATGCGGCCTGGGCGTTCTTTTGGAAGAGGGTATCGGCGACACCATGCGCATCTCGCTCACGGACGACCCTGTGGTGGAAGTGCGGGCTTGCTGGACGCTGCTCGGCGCACTCGATTTGCGCCGCCGCAGCCCCGAGCTCATCAGCTGCCCTACCTGCGGCCGCTGCCAGGTGAACCTCATTGGGCTCGCGCAAGAAGTGGAAGAGCGCCTCGCTGCGGTGGACAAGCCGGTGAAGGTGGCAGTCATGGGGTGCGTGGTGAACGGCCCGGGCGAAGCCGCCGATGCCGATATCGGGGTGGCTTGCGGAGCGGGCGCGGGCGTTGTTTTCTCCCATGGTAAAATCGTCCGCAAAGTGCAAGAGTCGGAAATTGTTTCTGCCCTTATGGAGGAGTTGGAGAACCTATGACCCAGATTCTGCGTATGAGCAACCTGTATGCCCCCACCCTGAAGGAAGACCCGTCGGACGCCGACATCGACAGCGCGCGCCTGCTTTTGCGCGCGGGCATGCTGCGCAAGGCGGCATCGGGCCTGTACACGTTCCTTCCTTTGGGCTTCCGCGTGCTGAAGAAGATCGAGAACATCGTGCGCGAGGAAATGGACGCTTCTGGTGCCCAGGAAATTCTCATGCCGGTGCTGCAGCCGGCGGAGCTGTGGGAGGAAAGCGGGCGCTTGAACGACTACGGCCCCGAGCTCATGCGCCTTACCGACCGTCACGATCGCGAGATGTGCCTCGGTCCCACCCATGAGGAGATCATCGTGGCGCTCGTGCGCAACGAGCTGCGTTCCTACAAGGAGCTGCCCCAGAACCTCTACCAGATTCAGACGAAGTACCGCGATGAGATTCGCCCGCGCTTCGGCCTGTTGCGCTCTCGCGAGTTCGTCATGAAGGACGCCTACAGCTTCAACGCCACCCAGGAGTCGCTGCAGGAGACCTACGACGCCATGGGGAAGGCCTACGGCGCCATCTGCGACCGTTGCGGTTTGGATTACCGCGAGGTGGAGGCCGATGGCGGCCAGATCGGCGGCAAGGTGACCACCGAGTTCATGGCGCTGGCCGAATCGGGCGAGGCCGACCTGGTGTACTGCTCGTGCGGCTATGCGGCCGATGCCGAGGCCGGCGCGTGTTTGGCCCGCCCCACGCTGTACGAAGTGGACGCCATGGAGAAGATCGCCACGCCCGACGTGCACACTATTGCCGAGCTGGCCGCGTTCCTGAACATCCCCGAGTCCTCCACGGTGAAGGCGCTGTCCGGCAAGGACGCCGAGGGCAACCTCGTGTGCCTGTTCATCCCCGGCGACCATGAGCTGAACGAGCTCAAGATCGAGGGCCTCGTGCCCGGCTTCACGCTGCTGACTGACGAGGAGATGCTCGCCTTCGGTCTGTGCAAGGGCTCCATGGGGCCGGTGGGGCTGCCGGAGGGCGCCCGCATCATCGCCGCTACCAGCTTGCAGGCCATCCCGCAGTGGGTCGTGGGCGCCAACGAGGACGGCTACCACTACGTGGGCGCGCGTCTGGGCGAGGATTTCCAGGTGGACGAGTGGGCCGATCTGGCCACGGTGAAGCCCGGCGACTGCTGCCCTACGTGCGGACTTCCGTTGGAAGGCGCTCGCGGCATCGAGGTGGCCCAGATCTTCCAGCTTGGCGACAAGTACTCCCGTGCCATGGGCGCCACCTTCATGGACGAAGACGGCGAGGAGAAGCCCTTCATCATGGGCTGCTACGGCGTGGGCATCTCGCGCACGCTGGCCGCCATCGTCGAGCAACACAACGATGAGCACGGCATCATGTGGCCGCTGTCCGTGGCACCGGCCCATATTTGCGTGGTGCCGCTCACAGTGGGCGATAGCGAGGTGCAGCCCATGGCCGAGAAAATCGCGAAGGATCTGGCCGAGCTCGGCTTCGAGGTGGTCATCGACGACCGTGACGAGCGCGCCGGCGTGAAGTTCAACGACGCCGACCTCATCGGCTGGCCCGTGCAGATTGTCGTGGGCAAGCGCGGCCTGAAAGAGGGCAAGGTGGAGATGAAGCTGCGTCGCACGGGTGAGAAGAAGGAAGTAGCGCTGGACGCTTTGGCCGAGATGATGGGCTTTGCCCGCCGCGCCATGCGCGACAACGTCCTGCACGGCGCCGGCACCGGCGCCTTCGCCGCCATTTTCGGGTAGGGCAATAGACTCCTCAATCGACGAAGACCCCGGATCGCCTCTCGCGTTTCGGGGTCTTTCTCGCATTCGCGCCGAATGGACGCGAGCCGCGCCGAAAGCGCCCAATGTTCCATGAGCGCTTTCGGCTACCGTTTTGGCGAGCGGAGCTCCCGTTCGCGGCTCCCGTCAAAGTTTTGAGGCTTCCATCAAGGGAACGGTTTTGCCATCGCTCGAAATCGAGAGTGCGGTCGCTGATCGTGGCTTAGAATTCACGAAACATCGGAAATCGCGAGTCGGATCGAGGATTTTGGCTTGGAAAACACGAAACATCGGGCGAAAAGGATCCAAGAACCGCAAATCGTAATACGCCACCTGGGGAAACGTTCTTTGCTGTATTGCAAAAAGTTGAAAATCGGGCCTAATTTCTGATGTTTCGTGATTTCTAAGCCATTTCAGCGCCTCGAGCTTCAGTTTTTAATTGTGATCAAGTCAATCAACCTTTGACGGGGCAGTAACAGTGCTGCCCCGTCGTCGCGTCCAGGCGCCATGGCCACCTATGATGGAGAAGCTAACTCAACGAGAACGGAGGCTTCGAAATGACGACGATTGCCGATGGATTGAAAGACGTGTTCCTGGCCGGCGTGGGCGCCATGGCACTTGGTGCGGAGAAAACCCAGGAACTGGTGGAACAGCTGATCGCCAAGGGCGAGATCACCGTGGAGCAAGGTAAGGCCATTAACTCCGAGGTGCTGAAGCAGGCTCAGGCTACGGCCGAGCGCGTGGGACGCGACGCGCAGACGGCAGCTGGCGAGGCGGCCCACCAGGCCAAGACCGCAGCCAGCCATTTGAACGATCAGGCCAAGACGGCCGTAGAGTTGGCTCACGAGCAGACCGAGGCTGCCGTGTCCATGGCGCGCTCCCAGGCCGAGATGGCTGCCGATGCGGCCAAGAAGGCGGCGGGGGAGGCCAAGAAGGATTCCGCCGATTTCGCTACGGCCCTGAAGCACGACGTGCTGGAGGCTCAGATGGCCATGATGACCCCCGAGCAGCGCGCCGAGTTCGCCAAAAAAGCCGCCGAAATCGCCGCCCGCGACGCGAAAGCAGAATAACTGGCAGGAAATCTTGCCCCACAGTTCTTCATTTAGGAACAAAAAGGAACCCGCATGTCGCGGGTTCCTTTCGTAGGGAGGGCTTTAGGGCGCTTCTTACCAAGTGCCGGCGGGCAGGTTCTTGCCCAGCAGGTAGCCAAAGGTGGTGCAGGCGCCACCGAGGTTGATGCCCGGTACGTGGTAGTCGTACACATCGCCGTACATGTCGCCGACTACGGTGCCCACGCCGTAAAGGCCGGGAATGGGATCGTTGTTCGAGTCGCACACGTGCATCTGGATGTCGGTGTTCAGGCCGCCGGTGATGCACAGGGTGTAGGGCTCGTTGCGAATGCCGTAGAAGGGCGGCTGCTTTACCGGCAACAGGAAGCGCTTGTCCTTGTGGAACTCATCGTCAAGCCCGGTCTCGCAGTAGCCGTTGTAGCGTTCCACCTGGGCGAGGAAGGCGTCGCGGGGAAGCCCCAGGCCGTCGGCCAGCTCTTCCAAGGTGTCGGCCTTCACGGCTGTCTCGGCCATGGTGGCGTCGAATCCGGCGTACTCGTCGGTGGTGGTCCAATCGGTGTTCGGGTCGAACAGCATCTCGATGGCGTCTTTTACTTCCTGGGTGTCGCGGGGCTCCCCTCCGATGCGGTCGCCCTGCCAGGGAGCCGAGGCCTCTACCCAGTTGGCGTCCCAAATGAGGAAGGCGCATCCGTCGGGCTGCACGCGCTGGGGATAGGGCATATAGCCGTAGGTGCAGTTCTCGTTGGAGTAGCGCACGCCCTTGTTGTTCACGAGCAGGCCGGGGAAGGTGGTCAGTGCGCCCTCTGCCCACCAGCGGCAGGGAAGTACCTCGTCGCCCATGGTGGCGAGCATGGGCGCATTGGGGGTGTACTTCTGCCAAGCCGCACCGATCCACAGGGCCAGCTTCAGGCCGCTGCCGTCGTACACACCGCCGTTGCCGAAGGGCAAGGCGATGGGGCAGTACTTCGCTACCATGTCCTTGTCCTGGGAGAAGTCGCCCGTGGCCAGCACGACGCCCTTCGAGGCGTTGTAGCGCGTGTACTTGCCGTCGGCCTTGGCGACACATCCGGTGACGCGGCCGGTGTTGTCGCCCTCGCGGTCGAGCTGCACGGCGGTGGTGTTGTAGAAGATGCGGCCGCCAGCCTTCTGAATCTCCTCGGCCAGGGCCTCTACGACGATCTGCTGGGAAGCGCCGGCGGCTTGGGCTCCCTCGGCCACGAAGGAGTGGGACACGTTCAGCGTCTTCAGCGGGCCGCCGTCCCACCAGTTCTTGCCGCCGTCCTGCTGGTTGTTCTCGATGACGGCGGTGATGCCGTAGGGCTCCACCTTGTCCATGAGCCAGTTCATGGCGTTGCCGGACTCATCGTAAACCAGCCACCATTTCTCCTGATCCAGGCGGAAGCTGTTGGCGGCGAAGATGTCTTGGAAGATAGGTTCGATTTCCTCGCGGGTGTAATCCATGCCCAGCTCGTGGGTCAGCCGCGTGTTGAAGGCGGCGTTCGAGCCGCCGCGAGACACTGGCCCCGAGCTAGAGGCGATGAGCACCACGTCAGCCCCTTCCTCGACGGCCGAGGTAGCCGTCACCAGACCGCCCACGCCGGCGCCGATGACCAAGATCTCGCAATCGACGGTCTCGGTGATCTCGCTCTCATCGATGGGCTCGGGCGGAATTTCGAAGTTCCACTTCGCGTTCGTGAACTTCTCGGCGTCCAGGATGAGCTCGCCCTCGCCGGTCGAAGATAGCTCGCCAGGCTCCTTCGGCGCGCAGCCGGCCAGCCCCAGCGTGCCCGCGGCCACAGCGGCCGCCCCTGCCACGCCAGCGCCCTTCAAGAAGCTGCGTCGATCCATGTTTGTCTGAGTCATTGAAGTTCCCTCCTTGGGTCGTTCCCTGGCCTCGCTGCTTGTTGGCGATAGCCGTTTCCGCGTTCCGCCTCGGATTCGGCGGGACGCAGGTTCACCTTAGGGCTGCCGCCTCCCTGTCGCGTCACTCGCTTTGGACGAATTCTGGCTGGTAGGCGCCGTTGCGCGGACTATCTCACTCGAAAGGAGTGATGGACGATGCGGGGCATCTTTTATACTGAGACATTGGAGGATAAGGTGCGCTGTCGGGGAGGGCAGGCCATGGAGAATCGGAAAGCAAAGAACAGCGGCCTCTTCGGTCGTCCGACTCAGTTCGATGTGGGCGTCGGCGTGCTGTACTTCTTCACATCGCACATGGTTATCCGGGCGTTGTACTACGTGGGCATCGACCGCACGCCCTGGGAGCTTACGGTATTCTTTCTCACCGTGATTCTCTCCATTATTATCGCCCATGGACTCGCCGGGCCGCTCTTGCGGGGGCGCCTGTTGGTAGAGACAAGCTTCGGCGTGCCGGCGGTCAGCGTGTTGGCAGCTGTGGGTGCGCTGGTGGCTCTCGTGTCGGTGCTGCCGGTGGTGGGCGTGGGCTTCTTCTACGCCTCGGGGGCGCTTTTAGGGTTCGCCTGCGGATGGATCGTCGTCATTTGGTCATCCACTATTCGGCCGGCTCATCCCGACCGAAACTCGTTCCATATTGATCCGTCGCTCCTCGTGGCTGTGGCGGTATACTTCCTGTTCCGCTGCGTGAGCTCGCTTTCCGAGGCGGTGGGCGAGGGCTTTCTGCTTGCGTTGCCGCTGGTAGCTCTGGCATGCATCGTCCGCAGCGACAAGGAAGGCGGGGCGTCGGCAGTGAGCGAGCGGGCGCAGTCGTTGGAAGTCCTCGTCGTGGTAGCTGCCGCTTTCGCTGTTGGCTGCAGCTTGGTGGTGTACCTGTCGGGGCACGAATCGGAGATGCTCTCGTCGGGCTTGAACTACATGGTGCTGTTCGAGGTGCTGGCCGTGACCCTCATTATTTGCTGCTGCGGTCTTTTGCGGGCTTTCGCGGAACGCTCGAATGGGGAAGGTTCGAAGGTGGCGACGGTCGTTACGCTGGTTCTGTGCTATGGACCCGCATTCGCCATCGGGCTGCTCATGGGCAGTGCGGGCATTCCCTCGCACTCGCCGGATGCGTTGTGGGAAAGCAACATGTGGGTGCTTGTCATCGCCATCTTCGCCTATGACATCCGCGACTCTCCCTATGCGGTGCGCGGTCTGGCCGTGGGCCTCATGTTCGAAGCCATGTGCGTTGCGCAGTTGATCGCGCGGTTCTCGACGCTCGACTTCACGCTGAATTCTGTTGCGGTGGCCGTGGCGCTGGCGGCGTTGTACCTGCTGTGCGTGGTCAATCAGTTGGTGCGCGGGGCGGGCCGGCAGGATGCGCGTGCTCTCGATCAAGTGGGGCGGCGGCAGTGGCGTGGGCCGGCGTCGGCCAGGCACGAGGTGAACACTTCAATGGATATGGGCGTTCGGCTAGCATTGAGCTCTCCGGGACTTGCGGAAGAGGTTGCGGCATTGGAAGCCGACTCCGATGAGACCGCCGAAGGGGCGGCCGCATCCGATGCGGCGACGGATGACGCTCCGATGGTTTCCGAGCCCGATGGCGACGAGGGTGTTCCTGCAGAGATAGCCGCTTATTGCCAAGATTTGGCGGTCGAGTACGGTCTCACGCCGCGTGAGGCGGAGATCCTCGCTTTGGTGGCCTTGGGCCGCAGTGCGAAGTACATTTCCGAGGAGCTGACCGTCTCCTACAACACCACGCGCACCCATGTGCGCCACATCTACGAGAAGCTCAACATTCACAGCAAGCAGGAGCTCATCGATCTCGTGCTCTTTGGCTCGGGCGTGATGTAGGGGAGCGTTACTCAAGTGAACTTTAGTAAAGTCGACTTGAGTAAAATAGATTTGAGTAATTTGATCATTCGGACGAGGGAGCGATTGAGGCTCAGGCATGCTCGGGCGTCATGATGCCGTCTGAGCGGCAGTCGACGTTGATTTGGCGTGATTGGTGGCGCAGCTACAAAGGAGCTGCAGCCCCGTGGTAAACTTCTCGATTACCATTGAACTACCACGACGAAAGCGATTCCATGGCTGATTTCATTGAAGGCAAGCGTCCTGTTATTGAGGCGCTGCGCACTCACGTGCCGCTGAAGTACATCCTCATGGCCGACAACCTGAGCCAGGGCGACAGCCTGGTGCGCGACATCCAGCGCAAGGCGAAGAACCTGGACGTGCCTATTAAGAAGGTATCGAAGAAGAAGCTCGACGAGATTTCCGAGCGCGGTAGCCACCAGGGCGTCATGGCCGAGACGGCTCCATTCAACTACGTGAACGTGACGACGATTCTGGACGCGGCGAAGCAGTCGGCCGAGGAGCACGACGGCCGCGCGCTCATTGTGGTGCTCGACCACATCACCGACGCCGGTAACTTGGGGGCCATCGCCCGTTCGGCCGAGTGCGTGGGCGCTTCCGGCATTGTCATTCCCAACAAGCGCGCCGCCCGCGTGACCGCCGCCACCTACAAAAGCTCGGCCGGGGCTATTTCTCACATTCCCGTCACCCAGGTGGCGAACCTCGTGAGCACCATCGAGCGTCTGAAGGACGAGGGCTTCTGGGTGGCCGCCGCCACCGAGCACGCTTCCGATCTCATTTGGCAGTCGAACCTCAAGGGCAAGATCGCGCTCGTGATGGGCAACGAGGGTGAAGGCGTGTCGCGCCTTGTGCTGGAGAACTGCGATTTCGGCGTGAAGCTGCCCCAGGTGGGGGAGATTTCCTCGTTGAACGTGGCCCAGGCCTCCACCGCCTGCATGTACGAGTGGCTGCGCCAGAACTGGGAATAGGCCGCAGATCGCGTCATGGCCAAGCAGCGGAAAAAGCTCCTCATCGTTGACGGGTACAACGTGCTGCGGTCGGGCAGCCGGTATCGGTGGCAGCCGCGGGCCGATGAGGACTACACCGACGATTTCTTCAACGCCGCCCGCGACCGGCTTATCAACGACGTGGTGAACTATGCCGGGCGCGACATGGGCGCCATCGTCGTCTTCGACGCCGCCGACAACGAGTTGTCCCAGGGCAGTCGCACGAAGATCGGCGGCGTCCAGGTGATCTTCTCGCCGGCGGGCCAGTCGGCTGACAAGGTGATTGAGAAGCTGGCCTATGACGCGGGCAAGCGCGGCGTGGAGACCATGGTGGTCACGAGCGACGCCGCCATCCAGGACACGGTGTTCGGCGGCGGCGTCGATCGCATGAGCGCCGACGGCTTCTCCCATGAGATGGGCGAGTACTACGAAGATGCGCGTTTGGATGACGCCCCGAAGGTGGCGCGCAAGAACACCGTCGCCGAGCGCATTCCCGCCGACACCCTAGCGCGCCTGAAGGCACTGCGGGACGGCCGCTAGCGAGCGCGAATGCTGCCGTGCGTGTGGTGACTGCTGGGGTATTGTCCCAGTTCAGCGCTTCCGCAACCAATAATTGCGGAAAATGACAACGCGAATTGGTTCCGTGGCAAAGAGGTTTTCGGTAGGCTCCAAGGCGTTTTTGAGAGGCAATCGCAGAAGAAAGGCAGCACACCATGAATGTCGAAATTGCCGAGCGCTTGGCCGCGCGCCGGAGGCTTGCGGGACTGTCGCAGGAGGCCCTGGCGGAGAAGCTGGGCGTGTCGCGCCAGGCCGTTTCCAAGTGGGAGCGCTCCGAGTCGTCGCCCGACACCGACAACCTCATTGCCCTGGCGAAGCTCTACGGCGTGTCGCTGGATGAGCTTCTGTACGTGGACGAATCCATCGAAGACGACGTGGCCTTCGAGGCCGCCGACCGCGCGGAAGCGCGTGGCGCGAGCAGGGTTGTCGTCGCGGAAGCTTCGGAAGAGACGGCTTCGCCAGAGGGTGGTGGCGTTGGCGATGCATGTGATGCCGAGACAGCCGAGGGCGTTGACTTCGAAAAGGAGGGCCGCGGCAAGGTGCACTTCGGGCCCGGTGGCATTCACGTGGACGACGGCAAGGACCATGTGCACGTGTCCTGGGCCGAGGGCGTGCACGTGGTCGACCGCCACGGCGAAGAGGTGCACGTCGGTTGGGACGGGGTGCGCGTCAACACGACGGATCCTGAGACGGCAGAGCATATCTTCACGCGCGACAATCCCTTCGGGGTATCGCCCGGTGGCTTCGATGCCGAGCGAGCCAAGAAGTGGCTGAAGTTCCCCTTCTGGGCCTTGGTGATCGTGGCTTATCTCGCCTTCGGTATGCTCAGCGGCATTTGGGGGCCGACGCTCTTTCTGCTGTTCCTCATTCCCGTGTATTACATTGTGGGCGCGGCAGTCGCATCTCACCGCATCGCTCCCATGCTGTGCGCGTTGTATCCTATTGGGTCGATCGCCTGGTTTCTTTGGATGACCTTCGTTGATGTCCATTGGCATGGTCCCGCCTGGGTCATCTTCCTCACCATCCCGCTCGTAGAGGTCATCATCGTTCAGCTCTCCAAATGGTGGAACGGCCGCAAGAGCGGCACTTTCAAAAATAGCGCCATCTAGGCTCCTGCGGTACACTAAGCGGAATTTTTTGGCGCGCCTCAAGCTATCTCTCCAGAGATATCCGTGCTATACTCTGGGAAGTATCTCTGGAGAGATAGGTAGACTATGGAACCTATGACATTATTTCACGGTTCGCCTCAAATAGTGGCTCACCCCTTCTATGGCGGTGGCAGGTCCTATAACGACTATGGCCACGGATTCTATTGCACCGAGCATATTGAATTGGCGCGCGAGTGGGCCTGTTCAGAGGAAGGCTACGACGGCTATGCCAATGAGTATCGCTTCGACGGCCGTGGCTTTAAGGTTCTCGAGCTTTCCTCTCCGGAATATTCGACGCTTCATTGGCTGGCGTTGTTGCTGGAGCATCGCAAAATCGATCTGCGCACTCCGGTGGCTCAAGCGGGCAGCGAGTTTCTTCGTGCCCACTACCTGTTGGATGCGGAATCGTTCGACGTCATCGTGGGGCACCGCGCCGATGACAGCTACTTTACCTTTGCCCGCGCCTTTTTGCGCAACGATATTTCTTTGGAGCAGCTGACGCGCGCTCTGCGTCTTGGTGATTTAGGCCAGCAGATTGTGCTTAAAAGCCCGAGAGCATTCGAAGCCATCGAATTCGTTGAAGCCACGGTGGCTCCCAGTGCTGTTTACTACCCCAAGCGGAAAGAGCGCGACGAAAAGGCGCGAGCGCTCTATCGCGAGGAGGCTGCCCGGGAGGGCATTGATGGCATTTACCTGCGCGACCTTTTGCGAGATGAGGTGACCGATCTTGCGGGCCTATAGCGAAGACTATCTGTTCGATGCCATGGAAGTGCTGGGAGAGGCGTTCGATTGCGCGGCCAACCGTGCCGGCCTGAGACTCGGCCAGTTCTTCGAAATGTTCGTAGCGACGGGGGTCGCCGATGCGTTCGGTGCCGGCGCTCCGCGCTATGTGAGCGGTTCGTCGGGCATCGAGCTGGTGCTTGACGTATGCTATCGGGCCGGGTTAGATGTCGGCATTCCCCTCGCCGATATGACGGCCGATGGGGAAGGTCCCGACTATTGGTGCGGTTGGGTTCTAGCTTACTGGCAGTGGGAAACGGGGCGCCCTTTCCGGACCATAGGACGCGTGACGACCATGGAGGAAATTCGTGCGCTATACTGGCCACTTCACGAAGCAGCCGAGCAGAAATTCGTCGAAGTGATCGAAGAGCGTGTGGCCCGGCGGGGCGCTCCTCTGAAATCGTGGCGCGAGCAAAGGGGTCTTTCTCAAGTGGCGTTGGCGGAGAAATCGGGCGTCTCGTTGAGGGCGATTCAGCAGTATGAGCAGCGATGCAAGAACATCAATCACGGCCAGGGAGTATCGCTCTATCGGCTCGCCCAAACGCTGGGTTGCCGCATTGAGGATCTGCTCGAGTATCCGTTGTGACCGATGGCGTTGATGACTTGCATTGCGAAGGGAGCGCAGATGGGTCGGATGATTCGTTGCAGGCTCCGTAAATTCCCTGTTCGTGGGTGGGGCAACCGGTGGTTGTCGGGGATTTTTTGCTCGTTTCTGGTAAATTGACCACATAAGGTGCTAGTGCAACCAGGGTTGAAACCATAGGGTGAAAGGCGAGATGTGACGAACAAGACGCGAAAGGGAACCGTGATGAACGTCGAAATCGCCCAACGCCTTGCCGAGCTGCGCCGCGAGCGCGGCTTCTCCCAAGAGGGGCTGGCCGAGCAGCTGGGGCTGTCGCGCCAGGCCGTCTCCAAGTGGGAGCGGGCCGAGTCGGCACCCGATATGGGCAACCTCATTGCCCTGGCCGACTTGTACGAAGTGACCTTAGACGAGCTTTTGCGCGTGAGCCCCGAGGTGGCCGACGATGTGCGCTTTGAGTCCCAGGAGCGCGCCGAGTCGGTGGAAACCGAAGCCGCCGCCGCGGCTGAGGCGGCGCTGGCAGCTGCGGCGCGGGCCGAGGCGGCGGCCGCAACGGCAGCCGAGGCGCCTGAAGCGCCCAAGGTGGTCGTGGAGGTGAGCGCGCCGGGCCATCGGCCACCGAGTGCGGGCTATGGCCCGGGTGTGCTTCCCCACGGTTCGCCGGCATCGCCGCAGAGCCCGGGTGCCTGCCCTCCTGGCTCCTGCCCACCGGGTTCCATTCCGCCAGCGTCTTCGGTGCCCATTGCGCCGCCACCGACGCCCCAACCGAAAGATCCGCTGCAGTCGTTTCCCTACCCGCTTCTGTGCGCGGTCATCTTCCTGCTTGCCGGCTTCTGCTTCGGCTGGTGGCACCCGGCCTGGGTCATCTTTCTCACCATTCCCTTCTACTATTGGGTGGTGAACACCTTGGAGGCCGACCCGTCTTACCAAGCTTGGTTGGCCGAACGCCAGGATGTCGCGGCGAAAAGCGATTCCTCCTCCGAAGGGGGTGCCCGATGAGGCTGGAGCGGAGTACCTATGTGAAGATCGCGCTCATCGTGCTGCTTTGCCTGGGGGTTTGCGGGTTCTTCGGCGGCTGTCGCGGCATCGTTCCCGGAGGCGGCTCGCTGTTTGCGCCCGGTGGCTTGATGGGCTGTGTGGGCTGGAACGCCATGGGCGAGATCGCCGGATACGCGGGAGACGCGGTCGGCGAGATGGCCGACTATGCGGGCGATGCCGCGAGTGAGGTGGCGGATGCGACGCTGCACAGTGGCGTGCGGGGCGGCGTCGCAGCGACGAACGAGGGCAGCCATTTCGAAATCGATGCCAGCGAGGTAAACGCCATCGATCTGAACTGGCTCGCTGGGTCGGGCTCCGTACGCGTGGTGCCCGATAGCGAGACCGGCGGCGCAATTGTCGTGAACGAGACCATGCACGGCGGCCCGCAACCCGTTATGGCCTGCAGCACGAACGACGGCGTGCTTTCCATCGACTACATGGAGGGTAGCGGTGGCCTGTCGGGATGCTCGCTTGGCACGTGGGGCAGCAAGGACGTAGAGCTGCTTATCCCTGAATCGGCGGCGTCTCTCGAGCGGTTCGTTCTTGAGGCAGCCTCAGGCGAGTACGGCATCGACGGAGCGGATGCCGTGCTGTGCGGGAAGATGGAGCTCGATGTCGCCTCGGGTTCCGTCTCGGTTAGCCGTACGTCGGTGACCGACCTCGAGCTGAGCCTCGCAAGTGGTAACGTCGCTTACGAAGGATCCGTCGCCAAGACGCTGCGCATCGATCAGGCGTCAGGCGAGTTTCGCCTTGGGCAGTGCTCGCCTGCTCCAGAAACCATTGCGGGCTCCCTCGCTTCGGGTCATATCATCCTGGAGCTTCCCGCCGACACGGCACTGAAGGCCAACGTCAACAAGACCTCGGGCAACTTCACGAACGACTTTGCCGAGTCTGCGGGCGACTCCTCCCAACCCTGCGACCTTTCCTTCGACATTATAAGCGGCAACTTGGAGGTGCTCGGCGTCGAGTAAATGGTGTGCAACCCCATAGCCTTCAACAGAAAAGGGGCGACCTGATGGTCGCCCCTGCTGCGCGCAAATACCTCATGGGGTACTGCATTTGTGCGATGCGCTTATAGTCGGGCCTTTCTATCATCCATTGGCAGAGAAATTTGGAGGATGATAAAGAAAGGCGGTAGCATGGCTGACTTTGAAGCCATTGTCGTGGGGGCTGGGTGTGCCGGTTCTGTCGCTGCATACGAGTTGGCCCGATCGGGTAAGTCTGTGCTTCTTATCGAGCGCGGAAACTATGCAGGGGCGAAGAATATGACCGGAGGGCGCATCTATTCTCACTCTTTGGCGAAGGTGTTCCCGGATTTTGAGCAGGAAGCTCCCTTAGAACGCAAGATAACCCACGAGAAAATATCCTTGCTCGCGCCCGATGCCTGTTTTACCGTCGATTTCTCATCGGAAGCGATGCTTGCCCCGAATTCCGATTCATATTCGGTGCTGCGCGCGCCTTTCGACCAGTGGCTCGCGTCGAAGGCGGAGGAAGCGGGAGCGGAGGCCATCTACGGCATTGCTGTCGAGAGTCTTGTGAAAGATGAAACCGGCAAAGTGATAGGCGTGAAGGCGGGCGAGGACGAAATTACGGCTGATGTTGTTCTGCTTTGCGATGGAGTGAACTCTCTGCTTACCAAGCAGGCGGTTGGCGCCGCGCGGCCGCCCGCGAGTGGGATTGCTGTCGGCATCAAGCAGACCATCGAGCTGCCTCCCTCTGTTATCACTGATCGAGTGCTTTCGGGCTCAGATGAAGAGGGAGCAGCGTGGCTGTTCGCGGGAGATGCGACAAAGGGGACATTCGGAGGCGGTTTTGCCTATACGAACAAGTCGTCCATCTCCATTGGCTTGGTTGCAGGGATCGAAGCGACGATGAACCATGGTCGAGCGCCGGTTTACCAGATGCTCGAGGACTTCAAGCAGCATCCGGCGATCGCGCCTCTGATTGCCGGCGGCAAGGTGGTTGAGCACTCGGGGCATATGGTTCCTGAGGGTGGCTTGAGCATCATGCCCCCTCTTGTGGGAGATGGCGTGCTTCTCGCGGGGGAGAGCGCCATGATGTGCATCAATTTGGGATATCAGGTTCGCGGCATGGATTTCGCCATTGCAGCTGGCATGCACGCCGGCCGGGAGGCGGCGCGCGCGTTAAGCGCCGGAGATACTTCCGCGCAGGGGCTGCAGGGCTATACGGCGGCCCTCGAGAACTGCTTCGTCATGCAGGACTTGCGCCAGTTCTCGAAGGTGCCTTCTTTCATGGAAGGCTTCCATCGCATGTTCGATGGGTATCCGCAGGCGATTCGAGACATTATGAACACCATGTTCGTGGTTGATGGCGAGCCGGTTCGGCCTCTGAAGAAGAACCTGAAGCCGGTGCTGGGGCAAATCGGAGTTGTCAATATGGCCCGCGATGCGATGGGAGCGATGAAGGCATTATGAGTGTGCAGCAAATTACGGTGAACGTTGACGGCTATCTGGCGTTAAACAAATACGAGGTCGATGAGGCCAACGCTCATATCGAGCTTGTCGAGGATCCCTCTGACGAGGAATTCGACAAGCTTGTCATGGTGTGTCCGGCGGCCCTGTACAAGCGAGAGCCCGACGGAACGACAAGCTTCGATTATGCGGGTTGCCTCGAGTGCGGCACATGTCGCATCGCCTGTGGGGACACCATAATCGCTCGGTGGGAGAACCCTCAGCCCACCATGGGAGTGGAATACCGTTTCGGTTAAGTCTTTCTTTAGGGGAGAAAAGGGGCGACGTGAACATGCGGAACACCACTAAAGGTTGGCTGTGCGTTTCGGGAGGCATGATAAACCTCTCCCTCTCGTACTTTTCCTATACGCTCGTTATTCTGTTTCTCCCCCTGTTGGCGGAGCAGCTTGGCTGCTCGCTTGCGCAGGCGTCTCTGATTTTTACTACGTCAGCGATTGCCAGCATGGTAGCGAGTATGTTCTTGGGGCCTATTGTGGCGGACCACAACCCTAAAGGTGTGTATCTCTTCGGTGCCGCCGGTACGGCGGTAATGTTTCTGGCGATAGCTTACGCTCCTGCCCTTGAATGGGTGCTAGCTGCGTCCATTCTGTTTGGCGTGGCCAATAAGTGCAATGGTACGCTCTCGTACCAGGTGTTGGCTACGGAGTGGTTTCGGGTGGGCAGAGGTACCGTTGCCACGATGGCCACGGTAGTGTCGGGGCTCTCGAACACTCTTCTAAGTCCGGTTGCTGGAGCTGCGGTTATGCACTTGGGGCTGAGACAAGCTGCTTTGGCGGCGGCAATGCTGCTTCTCGTGCTGACGGCGGTTGTCACGATGCTTATGATTTGCCGGGGGCCGTCATATTACGGCATGGAGCCGATCGACTTCAATTTCGTCATGGGGAAAACGAGGAAAAGGGAGCGACTGCAGAGGGTTGCGGCGTCTTACGAATTCGCCATGCCCACTTCGCGTCTTCTGAGGATCCCGCTTGTGTGGGCGCTTCTCCTCTGCCCGATGCTGATGCTTATGGCCGAGCGATTCTTCTACACCAACGAAGCGGCGATTTATGCCAGCATGGGGTTTGATGTGGCCCAAGCGTCCATCATGCTTTCGGTGGTCTATATCGGGTCGATGATCGTGGTCCCGCTATTCGGCTTTCTCAGCGATCGCTTTGGGCCGAAGAGAATATTGCTGACCTATTGCCTCATCGGGGCCGTAAACATGTTCCTCTTTCCTCTTTGGTGCCAAACAGGATTTGTTGGAGGCGCGATTCTTGCCTTCTTCTACAACGTGGGCACGGTAGGCCTCTATTTCGGCTCGGTGGTCACTACGCCCTTGTTCGGTCTGGAGAAAAGCCCAGTGCTTATCGGGTGGACCCAGGTGGTCACCTCGGCGGGCTCTGCCATTTCTCCCCCGCTGGCCGCTGCCATGTATGAGTGGTCGGGCTCCTATGTGCTTCCTTTGGCCGTGGCCGGTCTGTGCTATCTGGCGGCATTCGCCATCGCGTTCTTCTGCTTGAGCAAGAAAAGCCAAGATTACTTGGAGAAACTCGACGAACCTTATAAAAGGGATGAACTATGCAGCGAACTGAAATAGTAAGGCAAGATGACAAGAACATCATAGACCCCTTTTTGCGCCATACGAAATCGGGGCCGACCGATGTTGCGATTATCGACGGCGCTGAAGTGCTGACATACCAAGAGCTGTGGCGCTTGTCGAAATACGTTGTCCATTCGTTATGGGACTTCGGTATACGGAAGGGCGATCGAGTTGCGTATTTCCTGCCTAATGGCGTTGACCTCATCGTGCTGTATCTGGCCATTCAGGCCATGGGCGCCGTTGCGGTGCCCGTCAATTATCGTTTTACATCCGAAGAGGTAGGCTGTTTGGTCAACGCTTCGGATGCTGAGGCTCTGATCTATGCGCCAGAACACCAAAGCGTCGCCATTGATGCCCGCAAGGGCTTCGATCATGCGGTGCAGATACTCAGCAGCCAGTTTATTCGCGATGCGTTATCTGACATGCGCCAGGGAGGTCAGTCGGATTCCGCCAAGGATTTCGAGGTGTTCCAAGAGGGCGGCCCATCCCGGATTCAATTTACCGGGGGCAGCACGGGAGCGCCCAAGGGCGCCGCTCGTACCCATGCAGCGGATCTCGTCGAGATCCGCGATATCTTAGAGACCATAGGGCTTGAGGATGTCGAGCATCCCGTTGCTCTTGTTCAGGCGCCAATGGAGCATCATGGGGGGCACAGCTGGCTGCTTTCCTGTCTGAGTGCTGGCGCTGCCGTGGTGGTCGCCTCCAAGTTCGATGCCGAGGAGATACTCGGCAAAATCGAGCGATACGCCGTGACCCATATCATCTTGCTGCCCCCCAGCGTATACTGTCGTCTCTCACGCGAGGCCGCGCCCGGCGCTCGCGACCTGTCTTCGGTGCGTATTGTGCAGAGCGCCGCCGGCGCCATGACCCCCTCCATAGTGGAGGGGATATTCCAGCTGTTTCCTGCCTGCGAGATCAACTATGGTTGGGGACAAAGCGAGAGCGGCGTCGGCACTTCGATGCGATTGTCGAGGGAGGAATACGCTTCAGGCACGCCAAAAATCCATTCGGTGGGAGTGCCGATGAGATCTTTAGAAATGATGTTGCTCGATGAGAAGGGGGGAGCCTCCGATTGCGGCGAGGCCGTGGTGCGAACGCCGGCCATGATGGAGGGGTATTACGAACGGCCGGACCTTACGAGGGAAGTACTGCAAGACGGCTGGTTGAGGACAGGCGATGTCTTTGCCCGCGACGAACAGGGCCTGTACTACTTTAAGGCTCGGGTGAAGGACGTGATAAAAACAGGAGGAGAGAACGTCTACGCAAGCGAGGTGCAGGCGGTTATCCTGAGCCACCCCGAAGTGCAGGACTGCGTCGTGAAAGGTGTTCCTGATCTGGTATGGGGGGAGGCAGTGGCCGCCATCGTGCAACCGATGAAGGGAAGCGCTCTGTCGCCGAAAGCGATACAGGACTTTTGCAAAAGACACTTGGCGAGCTACAAAAAGCCGCAGAAGATAGGCCTGGTAGACGATCTGGGGAGAGACGAGTCGGGGAAAGTGGGCGCCGATCGGATGAACGAGCTTTTCTCTTTGGCGGAAAGCTGAGCACGCCTAGCGCGGTAGGATTCCACGTTCGCGGGCGTTCTCTACGGCCTCAACCCGCGAATGCGCATCCAATTTCTGAAGGGTGTTTCGGATGTGCGTTCTCACCGTGTGAACGGAAATATACAGCTGCTGGCTGATGGTCTCCGTGGTACTGCCACGCGCGATCATTTCGAGTATTTCGACTTCTCGTTCGCTGAGAACCGGCAACGCTTCGTCAGTGTCGGCTTTGGAGCGCTTGGGCCGGCACTCAAGGGCATGAATGAGGGATTGGGCGTAGGCGGGGTGCACGTCTTGGGCGACGGCAAGCTCGAGAAGCGGTTTGAGGATGTCGCCCGCAGCGATCACGCTCCGTACAATCTGCTCCTTTTCGGCCAGGGCGAGACTATACTCGATAGACCGGAGTGCCTGCTCGCGCTGTCCCAGCTTGAAATATATGCAGCCGAGAAGCGCCCGTGCGCTTAGGCACCATATCGCAGCACTGTTGGCATCGAAGAGCACCAAGCTGCGCTCCAGCTGCCGCTTCGCCATGTTCATGATGTCTTGACGGTTTGCGTCTTCAAGGGCGAATGCCAGCAGTGTTCGTTGGGCTATTATGAAGCTCATAAAGCTTGTGGTTCCCTGGAACGGGGTTTCGACGATCGATCCTTGCGGGTAGAGAACCTTTGCAGCTTCCGAGTGGTCTCCCTGCTCCAGAAGCACCTTTGCTTTTACCCCCTGGATGTAGGCGCTCCAGTTGCGCTCCGGGCGAGGTGCGGCATATTGCTCGGCCTCGTTGAGAAGCATGAGCGACGTGTCGATGTCGCTGCGCGCCGCTGCAACTTCGGCCAAACCGATATAGGCGAATGGCAAGTACTTGCCCTTTTGCGCGTTCGGAGACGGATAGAGCGCGGTGTTGAAATGGACTTCCGCCTCGTTCAGGTGGTTTCGTTCAAAGGCTATGAATCCGAGAATTGCCCGGGCGAGTCGCCGCTCGGCGTCAAGGGCATTGCTTTGCAGCTCCAGAAGGGCCAGACTGCGCTCCTCTGCCTCGATGAGCGAGCCTTGCAGGAGTAGGACCTCGATGTGCTGGGTCTCTGCAATGGCGGCGTGGCGATTGTCGTGGGCCTTGACGAATTCCGACCGTGCCTCGGCGGCACATTGGGCGGAAGAGCCGGCATCCCCGTTAAGGTAAAACCCAAAACTCTGAGACAAGAGGGCCGATCCTCTGAACCAATTGAGGTCGGTCGGAAGATTGTCGAGAGCATGCTTGCCCTCGTCTATAGCCAGGTCGGCTGATCCGCGATAGCGATAGACCAAGCTTCGTATGGCATGGGCTCTGCCAAGGGCCGGTTTGTCATCGCGGGCGAGAAAGGCCTGCTCGGCAAGGCGCAGCGGACGCTCTATATGGTCGAGGTCCTTAGAATAATAGCTTGAGAATGCCGCCGAAAGGCAGAGATCCGGCTCCTGTGCCAAGACCGAATCCGGCCAACTGAGGAATTCTCGATACCAGGTGAGGCGAGTCTTTTGAGGGCTGATGGACGGAGCGCTCTCAAGAGCATGGGAGTGGTAGCGATCGAGCAGAAGCCATCCGGCCGTCGTGTCTCCCGAGGCCATATGGTACTCAGCTGCCAAGAGGAGTTCTCCGCGCTTTTGATACCACGCGGCCGCTTTTTGCCAAAGATCCTTCTCGTGGGCGAGGTCGCTGGTGCGACTGAACTGATCTCTGAGGAAAGCACGCAGGAGTTTTGGGTAGGCGAAGGTTGTGCCCTGGTCATCCACGGGGGAGATCAGCCCACGATCCTTAAGCCAAACGATGTATTCGCCAGAATCATCAGTAGAGCGTACGGTGTCGCACAGGGGGGCGGAAAATTCGTTCAGAATGCACGTATCGAGCATAAAGGTGCGAATGCGTGAGGGCAAGGTATCGTAGATGGCGTCATTGAGCCATTCTGTGATGCGGCGATCGCGGGCGCCGATGTTGGAGACGAAGTCGTCGCGATCTTCCGGATCGATGCGTTTTATTTGCAGAAGGGCCAGATGGAGCGCCGCTGGCCATCCGCCCGTGAGATCCATGAGGCGCTCCACGGATGTCTCTTTGAGATCAATCAGATTCTCCCGGAGGAGGAGGCGCAAGTCTCCTCGCGTGAAAGCAAGGTCTAGGGCTGAAATCTCGAAAAGCTGGCTATGGGCTCGAAAAGAAGACAAGGGGAACGGAGGCGTAGATTCGCTCGAAATAATAAGGTGCAATGAAGGGGGAGCCCATCGAATGAGGGCAATAACAGCCTCATGCACCTCGGGATTGGATACGAGATGATAGTCGTTGAGTATGAGGACGTGGTCTCCAGTTATATGGGAGACCTGCTCAAGCGTCCAGGCCAGGTCAAGCGACGAAGCGCCTGGGGGAGGGTCTGATTGATAATCCTGCTTCGACAGCATAGCCAAAAGAGACGAGGCAAGCTTCTGGTAGAACATGGCCACTTCGTTGTCGGACTCGTCGACTTGGAGCCACGAGACGTGCTTGTCGGTATGGTTGGCCCAGCTTGTCAGCAGCGTTCCCTTTCCCCACCCCGACGATGCGACGCAGAGCGTGAGAGGGTATTTCGTTCCTTCGTTTAGCAGGCTTAGCAGTCTGTGACGCGGCACGATGCTTTTTGACTCAAGGGATGTTGGAGGACAACCTCCTATGTTGATAACACTCAAAGTGCTCTCCTCGCGCGACGGTGCAAGCCACCAGCTTGGTTAGTGATGATATCACGAGAACCTAGGGGAGTAGCGCAAATACCTCAAGCGATACCTCATTTGTGCGGTGACCCGACGATCGTCCATTCCTATGATCGAACAGCGAGTTGAATTCGCTCGGCAGCGCATCTGCCGAAGTATCGAGAGCTTTGATCGAAGGGGCGGATATGGCTAAGTCGGAGGAAATACCCGATTTTGGTCTCCTTCACGGTGTGAAGGTGCTTAGCACGGGCACGGTGGCGGCCGAGCCCTATGCCGCCACGCTGATGGCCGAGCACGGGGCCGATGTCGTCCAGGTTGAGAATGCGCGCAGCCCTGAGGGGATGCGGAAAAACGTCGCTTTGGAATGGGCGCAGGATGCACGGTGCAAGCGCACCATTGCTCTTGACATCCCATCGAAAGAGGGGCGGGGTGTCTTCCTTGATCTCATCCAATGGGCAGATATCTGGCTGGAGTCCTCCAAGGGGGGAACCTATAAGAAATGGGGATTCGACGACGAGTTTCTTTTGGAGCTCAACCCTGATCTCGTTATTGTGCATGTCTCGGGCTATGGGGAGATGGGAGAGCCCGACTACGTGCGTCGCCCGAGTTATGACCCGATAGCCCAGGCCTTCAGCGGGTTTATGTACATCAATAGTCCTAGAGGTACGAAGCCCATGGCGGTTTTCCCGGGCATCGGCGATTTCATTACGGCGCTTTTTGCGCTCTGGTCATCGCTGGCGGCTCTCCTGCGCGCCCGCGAGACCGGTGAGGGGGATGTTATCGACTTGTCCCAGTACGAGGCGATCTTGCGCGTTTCGGCTCAGTATCCGGCCGAGTATTTCACCAAGGGCAATCAGCTGGTCAGAAATCCGGATATTGACGGAGATGTGGGCGGTCTCGGGGTCTATGAGTGTAGGGACGGCCGGTATGTGTACGTCGCCCTGAATCCCTCTGCCTTGAAAAGCGACGGGCTTGCGCTTTTGGGATTGACGGGAGATCCCGATTTTGATCGGCAGGACGCAATCGTTGCTGGGACGGCCCGGGATGAGAAGTCGAAAAGAGCGATCGAGGACTACTGTTTGTCCCATACGGCAAGCGAGGTCGATCGTGACTTCAACAAGGTCAATATCGGCTGCTGCAAGATCATGGACTACTCGGAACTGGGAGACAATCCGCACTGCCTGAAGCGGGAAAGCATCGTCGAATGGTTCGATGACGCTTCGGGACAGATGGTGCGGGGAGTGGGCATTGTGCCCCGAGTGGAGCGAAGGCCCGGCCACGTTTGGCGCGGCGCCCCCCGCTTGGGCCAGGACAACGAGGATATCTTGGAGGAGTTGGGCTACTCCTCTGCGGATATAGAAAAGCTATACGCCGAGGGCGTCATTGTGCGCGACTAGCAGGTTGCATGCGAGGCGCCCCCCAGGGCGTCGTTCTACCGCAAAGCTAGTGCCCGTTTTCGGAAGGAGATGCTAAACGCGCAATTGTTCATAGATGTATTGAAAGGAGGAAGCATGATTGAGATTCCCGAAAGTGTGGAGACATGGGAAGAAACCGAGAAGACCATCGGGGAGACCCTGCCTGTGATTTACGGGGCAGACGCGGCGACCCTTGGATGGATTCGCCAATGGAATGAGGTGATCGAAGCTGATTGTCCTCTCTATTATGACGAAGAGTTGGCGCAGCGGCTGGGATACAAGACCATCCCGGCACCTGCCGGCATGGCCATGGCGGTGGGTACGGCCTCATGGTGGGAGCCCGGGGTGGAAGAGGGTCGCGTCGGGCCGCTGTATCCCCTCGCAATGCCCATGCTCGTTCCCACTCCTCGGCACTCGCTTGGCTTTGCGACAGACACCGAAGTAGAGTTTCTGCGTCCCCTCTATCCGGGGGACACTCTTCGCCAAGTCGGGCGGTTGGTGAGCGTGACCCGAAAGCGTCTTAAGGTTGGCGACGGCGCTTTCTTCACTGTGGAAATTGAGTTTATCAACCAGAACGATGAGACTGTCGCCATTCAGCGTGTTACGACCTGGTCGGGCAATCCTGTTGAGGAGGGTGAGTAGTTATGGCGAAGTGGGACGAGCAGCTGACTTTTGAGGAGGTCAAGGTGGGGGATGAGCTTCCCGAACTGGCCCTTCCTCTCACAGTGCAGCGTCTTGTGATGGAGGCCGCAGCGAATCGCGACTTTGTGCCGTTGCATCATGATGATGCCGCGGCTCAGAGGACGGGAGCGCCGGCCATGTTCGCCAACACGTGGTACTACATGGCTCTCAGCGAGAGGCATTTGCGCGAGTGGGTTGGACTTGAAGGCGAGATTCTCAAGATCGGGCCGTTCCGCATGGGCAAATTCGCTTGTCCGGGCGTTGACTTGCATTGCGGTGCGCGCGTTGTGGAGAAAAGGGAGGAAAACGGAAAGAACGTCGTCGAGCTTGATATTTGGCAAGACGACGGCACCGATAAAAACATGTGGGGCAAAGCGTTGGTCGCCTTGCCTGCAAAGCAATCGTAATCAGGGGAAAGGTACGATTCAACTATGTCGAATACAGTAAAAGGGTGGCTTTGCGCCATAGCGGGCATGGTGACCATGGGCGTGTCCCATCTGTGTTACTCGATCATCATCATCTTGATGGCATCGATGGTTGCCGCCGTCGGGTGCTCTGCGGCAGAAGGTGCGCTCATCTTCAGCATTACGGCCATCGGCTCTCTGGTGGCATCGCTTTTCATTGGGTCTCTGCTCAAGGTGCTCAAGACGAAGTACGTCTATGTCATTGGCGGAATTCTCCAGGGCGCGCTGCTGGTGACCATGGGGTATTCCACCAATCTCATGCTCGTCTACGTCATGGCATTTTTGTTTGGCATCGGCAACAAGTTCTGCGGTGCGATGACTCATCAGATTAACGTTACCAACTGGTTTGCCTCTGGGCGCGGGACCATCTCCTCTATGGGAACTTTGGTATCGGGCCTGATTAACGCGATTATGGCCACGGTTACCGGCGTGCTTAGCTCGATGTTCGGGTACCAGACTTACTCGCTGATCGCCGGATTCGTTCTCGCAGGCATTATTGTGGTGCTGGGTCTGCTGTTCGTGTGCGATGCTCCCGAGAAATATGGCATGCAGCAAATTGTGCTGAAGGAGAAGGAGGGCAAAAAGACCCGGACGATTGGGGCGGATTCGAAGGTGTACGAGACGGCTATGCCCATCTCGAAGCTGCTGCGCCAGCCGCTTCTGTGGGCCGTGCTGGTGTGCCCCTTCCTCATGCAGTTCGCCTGCACCATCTATTACAGCAACCAGTCGCTCGTGCTGGGTTCTATGGGCCTGGACGTTGTGCAGATCTCCTATTGCGTGTCGATAGTGAGTATTTCTCAGATGATTCTGGTGCCGTTGTTCGGCGTGCTGTCCGATGTTATCAGCGCTCGCAAGACGCTCATTATCTATTGCGTTGTGGGCGCGGCCAACATGTTCCTCTTCAGTTTGACGTCGCAGATGGGTCTTATCGGCGGCATGATCATTGCCTTCTTCTATAACGCGGGCATGGTCAACCTGTACTTCGGCGCTGTTGTGGCTACGCCTCTGTTCGGCGTGAACAAGTCCGCCACCATCACCGGTTGGTGCAATGCCTCTGTGTCCGTGGCGGCCATGATCGCTCCGGTGTTTGCGGCGGGGCTGTACGGGGCAACGGGCTCTTTCGTTTTGCCGCTGGCCATTGCTGGCTGCTGCTTCACGGTGGTCGTCATTCTTGCCGCCATCGGTATGAGCAGCAAAGCGCGCAAGCATTTGGAGGCAGCCGATAAGCCCTACAAAGAGGCTGAGGCGATTGCAGAGGCGGTTGCTGCTTAGAAGCATTGGCCTATCCGTTCAATTAAAGGAGAGAAAATGGCAAAAGCAAATGATGTACCTCAGTTCGGCCTGCTCAATGGTCTCAAGGTTCTCAGCTGTGGGCAAGTGACCGCAGAGCCCCACGCGACGTCTCTGATGGCGGAGCACGGAGCGGATGTCATTCATGTCGAGAACTGCAAGTCACCCGAGATGACGCGTGGCTTTGCAATCTCATTCGCTCAGGAGAACCGCAATAAGCGAAATCTCGCTATGAACGTTCCCGAGTCAAAGGATGTGTTCGACAAATTGCTTCAGTGGGCTGACGTGTGGATCGAGTCCTCGAAGCCCGGCATGTATGACAAGTGGGGCTACACCGACGAACATGTGCTCGAGCTGAACCCGAAGTTGGTGGTTGTTCACGTTTCCGGTTACGGTCATTTCGGTGATCCGGATTACGTGCCGCGTCCCAGCATGGACGTGATCGGTCAGGCGTTTTCGGGCCTTATGGCGTTGAACGGCGAGAAAGAGCCGTCGGCTCCTCTGGTGAGCAAGCCCGGCATCTGCGACTATCTTACAGGTCTCTATGCGATGTGGGCGGCGCTCATGGGCGTCTACCATGCCCAGAAGACGGGCGAGGGCGATGTGATCGACGTCTCGCAATACGAGTCCTGCCTGAGAGTGCAGGGCTATGGGCCCCTTATGTACACAACGACGGGCGAGCAGTTGAAGCGCACGGGCAACAAAGAGGCCACCTACGCCGGCATCGATGTATTCGAGTGCAAGGACGGCAACTACTGCGTCGTTCAGGTGTCCGGTCGTCCGGCGGCAAAAGCCATTGCCGCGTTGCTCGGCCTTGACGACGAGGAGCACTTCATTGAGGGTCGTCCGACGTTGAATGGTACGCCGCAAGGAGATCGCCTCGATGGGGCTATCAAGGCGTTCTGCCTTGAGCGCACGCCTGATGAGGTTGAGACGCAGCTGAAGGCTATCGGCGTCGCATGCGCGCCCATCAACAACTACGAGATGCTCATGAGCAATCCCCATGTGATCGCGCGCAACGACTTTGTCGAGTGGTACGACGAGGCGAGCGAGCAGACACTGAAGGGCGTGGCCGTGCTGCCCCCCGTGAAGAACAATCCTGGCCAGATTTGGCGTGGCGCTCCGAAACTGGGTCAAGACAATGAGGACATTCTGGAAGAGCTCGGATACTCGAACGAAGAGATCGAGGCAATGTATGCCGAGGGAAAGATTGGAAAGGCGGAATAATTACATGGATTTTTCGTTCACTGAAGAGCAGGAGCTGTTGGCCGAGAACTTGGTGGAGTTCATGGATCGAGAGTATCCTGAAAGCCTTATTAAGGAATGCGATGAGCAGAAGATATTCCCTGTAGAGGCGAATAAGAAGTTCTATGAGGCGGGATTCGGAGCCATCGGCGTTCCGGAGGAGCTGGGCGGCGTTCCTGCAGATATGGTGACGATGTGTCTGGTCACTTCCATTGTGTATCGCTACTCCTGGGCCGGATGCACCTATAGCCCCCTGTCTATCATGAATGCCGCCGATAAGGCGAGTCCGGAAATTCGCACGGAGATGCTCGAGGGTCTTATGAGCGGCGAGAAGCGTCACTCTTTCGGCAATACAGAGCCGGGAGCCGGTTCGGATGCCGCCGGCATCAAGACGTCCTACAAGAAGGTCGACGGAGGTTATGTCATCAACGGGCATAAGATCTACAACACTTATGCCAGCTGTTCCGATTACAACATCATCACCGCAAAGGATCCCGAGATTGATGATCCTTACAAGGCGGTTACGCTGTTTGCGATTCCCAACCCGACGCCGGGCATGACTATTGTGGATTTGCCGACCATCGGGCAATGGCTTGAGCCTACTTGCGAGACGTTCCTGGAGGATTGCTTCATTCCCGATAAGTATCTGTATGGCAAGGAGCATGGCGGCTGGGTCCAGCTTATGAAGCACTTCGAGGCAGAGCGCCTTCTTTGCGCGGCCATGTACCTCGGTCAGGCCGAGACGGCGTTCGCCGATCTTTGCGCCTACGCCAATTCACGCATTCAGTTCGGTCAGCCTATTGGCAAGTTCCAGCTCATTCAGGAAAAGGTGTGCCGCGACAAGATCATTCTTGAGAGCATGCGCAATATGGTGTTCCGTACTGCTTGGGAGTACGACCAGGGCAAGTCTATCCGCATCGATGCGAATATTTGCAAGCTGCTCTGCACTGAAGGCAATTGGCAGATTTGCGACGATGGCATCCAGATCCTTGGCGGTCTGGGCTATTGCACCGACCATCGTATGCAGCGTTTGTGGCGCGATGCCCGTGTCGGCCGCATCGGTGCCGGTTCGAGCGAGATTCTCACGAAGACCATCGCCAAGGACGTGCTTCGCGAGGCTGGCCAATATGGCGGCGGCACGCGCGCGTTGGGTATCTAGGAGGGCACATGCGTATTGTAGTTGCAGTTAAGATTCTGCCGGATAGCAAAGATCTTCGTGCTGGCAATGACGGTGCTCTTGATTTCAGCCATGCTCGCAATGTCGTGTCTGAGTATGATCTGAATGCCATTGAGGCCGCGGCTCAGCTTGCTGCCTCCCAAGAAGGATCGACGGTAAAGGTTCTTTCGGTGGGCCCGGCGTCTATTGACGAGTCGAAGGTAAAGAAGAACATTCTATCTCGTGGCGTTGACGAGCTCTACTTTGCCACGAACGACGCTCTGGAGCATGCGGATGCGCGAGCGACTGCGCAGGCGCTTTCGCTGGCCCTGCAAGACGTTGGTGGCTGGGATGTTGTGATCTGCGGCGATGGATCCGATGATTTCTACGCAAAGCAGGTCGATGCGCAGCTTGCTGCGACCCTTAACGTCCCCTGCGTGAATGGCGCGACTCTTTTGCAGGCAGGAGACGGCTGTATCGTGGTCGAGCGCGTGCTCGAGGATGTGGTGGAGACGGTGGAGGTGCCTCTGCCCGCCGTCATCTCGGTGCAGCCATCGGTTGCCGTTCCTCGGACTCCGTCCATGAAGGACATTCTAGCAGCAGGAAAGAAGCCGATGCACGTAGCGCCGTTGGACGTGGCTTCCGAAGAGACGGTCGAGTGGGTTGAGTGCAAAGTGCCTGAGCCGACGCCGCGCAAGAAGCAGATCTGCCACGTCAGCGACGAGGGCGCCATTGCGAGTTTTGCTGCCAGCCTCAAAGCCGCGCTCTAGAAAGGGGAGAAACGTTGAAAGTGTTAGTTTTAGCTGAGCGTCCGGGTGCGGCAGAAGAGCTTTGCGCCGGTGCGAGGGCCATGGGTGCCGATGAGGTTGCCCTGGTGGCTTTCGGCGACATGGAGATGCCGCCCTCATGCGCTGATCTTATCTATCGCGTGACGGTTCCGGAGGGGCTTTCGCTCGATAACGCCACGGCGACGGTCAATGCGATCTTCGATCATGTACGGCCGGATGTGGTGCTGGTAGAGCCTACGCGTCATATGCGCATTCTTGCTGGCGCCCTTGCGTTCCACGGCGGCACCAGCGCTATTGCCGACGTGATGGAGCTTGACGGCGATGTGGCCTCCAGCATGTATTATGGAGGAGCCGCTATCCTAAAGCGAAAGCCCGGCAAGACCGCCATCTATCTGATGCAGCCAGGTGCTTTCGGCGATAGCGTTGCAGCATCGGGCGCCAATCAGGAAGAACCTTTTGCGTGGGTTGATCCGGGTGCCACAGTTAAGGTGCTATCGAGCGAGCCCATCGAGAAGAGCGGGGTCGACTTGCAGAAGGCCGATGTCGTCGTTGCCGCCGGAAGAGGTTTTGGACTCGAGTCCGATCTTGATATGGCCCGAGCGCTCTGTGACAAGCTGGAGGCTGGTTTGGGCTGCACGCGTCCTTTGGCCGAGGATATGAAGTGGCTGCCGCGGGAGACGTACATCGGTGTCTCTGGGCTCATGCTTGCTCCTAAGGTGTATGTTGCAGCAGGGCTTTCGGGCCAGATGCAGCATATGGTCGGTTGCGATCGAGCCGGAACCATCTTTGCTATAAACAAGGATGCCGATGCTGCCGTATTCGATCAGTGCGACTATGGCATTGTTGGTGACATTCAGACGGTTCTTCCTTTGCTGGTGAACGAGCTTTAGAAAGAACGGTAGACGTCGAAATGGGGAAGTGCCCCTGGTTTATGCCGGGGCACTTCTTCGGTTTTGGGCCGCTTTCTCTGGTATAGAGGTTCGCAATGTCGAGCAACCGGGTGTTCGCCTGTCAACGAAAAGGGGCAGCCTTGAGGCTGCCCCTGGAGTAAGGGAATCGTGGATCCCTGTCGTTGGCTGCTCAGGTGCGGGCGAGCGTGCCTCCGCTGTGGCTTAGCGCTGGCCGAACAGGTCGTCCAGGTTCAGGCCGTTGCCGTAGCCATCGCCGTAGCCGTACCCGTTGCCGCCGTCCTGGCCGTAGCCGTCGCCGTAGCCCCAGCCGTAACCGTAGTCGTTACCGTCGCCGTAGCCCCAGTCAAAGTCCTGACCCTGCTCGGGCATCTGCTGCTCCTGCTGGGCCTTCTGCTCGGCAGCCGCTTTCTGGCTGGCGGCGTCGTCGCCCAGGGTGACGGAAATCTCCTGCTCCTGGCCGTTGCGGTTCACCGTCAGCTTCACGGTGTCGCCGGGGTTCTTGCCGCGCACGGCCAGCATGAGGTCGGAGGCACCTTCCACCGACTCGCCGTCCAGGGCCGTGATGATGTCGCCCTCCTGGAGGCCGGCCGCCTCGGCGCCGGAGCCCTGGGAGACGGCGGCCACGTAGGCGCCGGACTCGGCCGCGAGGCCGTAGCTGGCAGCCGCCTGGTCGTTCACCGTGGACAGGCTCACGCCGAGCTGGGCGTGGGTCGGGGTCTCGCCGGCGATGATCTGCTGGGCGAGGTTCACCGCGTAGTTCACGGGGATGGCGAACCCGACGCCGGAGTAGTTGCCCGAATACGAGGTGATCAGCGTGTTGATACCGATGAGCTTGCCCTCGTCATCCACGAGCGCGCCACCGGAGTTGCCAGGGTTGATGGCCGCGTCGGTCTGGATCATGTTCGGATAGATAGTGGTCTCGCCGCTGCCGCCGGACTGCATCGACTCGCTCGCGTCCATGATCTGCGAGCGGCTCGTGGCGGACACGATGCCCGTGGCCACCGACTGCTCGAGCCCGAAGGGAGCGCCCAGGGTCATGACCCACTCGCCGACGGTCAGGTTGTCCGAATCGCCGATCTCCATGGGGGTGAGGCCGCTGGCGTCCTTGGCCTTCAACACCGCCACGTCGGAGGAGGGGTCGGTGCCCACCAGCTCGGCGTCGTAGGTGTTGCCGGCGATGGTCACCTTGTAGGCGCTGCCGCCGTCGACCACGTGGTTGTTGGTGATGAGGTAGCCGTCCTCGGTCATCACGACGCCCGAGCCGGTACCCAAGCCCTGGAGCTGGCCGCCCGCATCGGCGTAAGTCTCCACGTATACCACGGACGGCAGGCACTTGGCGGCCACGGCCTCAGCCAGGGTCGCGTCATCGTTGGTGTTGATGACAGTCTGGGTAGCGGAAGGGGTGCCCGTGGCCTCGGCGGTGGCGGGGTCGATGATGGCGCCCTGCACGCCGAACGCGAGCATGCAGGCGAGCGCGGCGCCGGCGAATCCGGTGAGGAAGGAGCGGCGGCCGAACTTCGGCTTGGCGGCGGCGGTGTTCTCGACGCTGGCGGCCACAGAGCCGTCGATGTCGAACTCGTAGGTCTGGTTCGCGGCGGAGTCGACGGCGTTGTCACGGAAGGAATGCTTGCCGAAGGGGTTCGGGGTGGTGTTCAAGTTGGTCATTGGTGATCTCCTTCTGAAAGGGGGTCGGTCATGTGCTGGGGTGCACACTATCACGGCCCAGCACGTCCCAATGACCTCGGCAACCCCTAATCACGACCGGCCCACGCAGATACACCAACGGGAGTAGTCCCCGCGGATTATGGGGAAGCCTCGAATGCACAAAACAGGGTACTTCTCGTAGGATTTTGTGCCGGGAGGGCTTGAACCGTTTGGCGTGAACAGGGAAAACTTTTCGCATTTGTCGCCAATAGCTACGAGAAATGGCTCATTTTGCACATTTCGGATCGATGGTGCTTTTAGGCGCTCTTCTTCCAGTGTGATGCGCCCGATGCGGGCGGCCGGGTCATGACCGCGCTCGTAGAGCCGCAGGTTCTGGTTGCGCGTGGTGTCGCGCCAAGGCTTTAGACGGCTTGGCGGTGCGCGTCGGCTGGTGCACCAAGCGGCGCGCCCCTCCGCCGGCTTCTAATACTTCTCAACGAGATCGATGAGTTCCTGCTTGGAATGCAGGCAGGTCTTCTCCAAAATGCGGCGGGTGTGGGTGCGGATGGTGGATTCCGAGACGAAGAGCGCTTCGGCGATGACCTTTGCGGAGCGGCCGCGGGCGAGGTAGGGGAGCACCTCGGCCTCGCGACGAGTGAGGCCGTAGTCGTCGGCGAGGAGCGCGAAGACGACCTCTTCGCTGTTAATAGCTTCGGCCCCATCGATCTCGGCGGTCGCAGAAGTGCTGATGGACTCCGCAACGGGAGAGGTGCTGGCAGGGTCGGCAGCTGCTTTGTCGGTTGCCTTGACGGCTGTTGGGGCAGCTAAGACCGACGATGGATCTGAGACGCTCGAATGCGGATTCGCGTTGCCGTCGCCGGTCGCCTCGCCAATCGCCATTCTCCCTTCTGCCTCCTCGCCCGGAACCGAGCGTTTGGCGTTGTGCCAGAGAAACCATAGCAGGATGACGAGCAGATACACCGCTCCGATGCACACGCCCACTACAGCGTAGCCAGCCACTTCGGGGAGGAGCATGATCAGATACCCGATGCCGATGCCCACGAGCCGTGCGAGAATGGACAGCGCCCTCACCAGGCCCCCTATAACGAAGCCCGATACGGCGTAATCGTAGGCAGCTGTGGCTACCAGGTACCAGATGACCACGTCGAAGACCCCATGTACGGCGCTCATGATTGCGTTCAGCACCACGGGGTGAACATTCCAGAAAAACGGCAGCGCCGCGAACAGCACGATGGCGATGGGGATAAGCAGTTGGTAGACAAGCGACAGGTTTACTCGCCGCTGCAAGGCAACCGTGAAGGCCAAAAGAAGCACTGCAACGACGAAATTCAGCACCAGGGGCAGTTCATGGGCCGTGCTCGCGGAGTTCACGCTGAGCACGGCGGTCTCCCACATAAAGCCGAACAGGCAGGAGAAAACGAGGGCGGCGATGATGAGCGGCACGAGGGTGGTGAGAGCCGCCAGGTAGCGCTGAGACTCGGTTCGGTGGGGCGCGAGGAGGACCGACGGCTGGCTGCTCTCGGTACGGCAGCGCTTCAGGCAGAGAACCGAGGCTATTGGCAGGGGAGCCATGAGCGCAAGGGGCGGAAAGGGAGTGAGGGCCGCGAGGGAGTCGACGGCGAGAAAGATGATGGTGGTGAGCAAGAACGACGCCGGGGCATACAGGGCCGTGCGCGAGGGATGCACGCGTCCGAGCACGTCCGCCCAGCTCCCCCATAGGTAGCCGAAGCCGACGCCGCATAGCGTCGAGCCGATCACGAGCGATGCGGAAAGCGCTGGGCCGGCAAACCATATGCCGGCGCCGCCGATAGCCGCGATGCCGACAAGGATGCATCCGCAGAAGGGCCACGGCGAGAGTTTCGCCAGATTTTCCGGCGCCCGCTCTACAAGGGCCGACACGCCTAAGAGCACGGTCATGTTTGCCAAAAACGATACGACGACGATCAACGTATTGTACTGGGGCGTGTCCGCCGCGCCGGTGAGCAGGATGGAGCTGCGGAAGGTGAGCATGCTGCAGGCCCAGAAAAACGCGAGGCCGAGATAGCACAGGTGCAGAAAGCGGGGAAGCGGCTCGATAGCGGCCGATGGTGCATCGCGGACTGCTGTCACGGCCCTGCTCCTCCTTCTCCATTGCCAGTGTGAACTGGGCGTTTCCCTGTCGCGTCCTCTATTATGACTGACTTGCGTCTCGATAAATCATCAGAAACTGATGATATGGCGCATAGCCGACGATTCTAGCATGGAGCGCCAACGGAAGGAGGTGCGAAATGCAAGAGACAAGAGGCGGGGCTGCGCGTGCGACCACGCAAACATCGGAGAGAGAGGTCGTGCGCGATGCCGCACAGGCGAACGTCTGCGCCAAGGCAGCCTACCTGAGCACCATTGGAGCTCTGTTCTCGCGATGGGGCGATGACTATGAAGCGGCGTACGAGGCGGCCCGTGCGACAGCGGCCGATTTAGCGATAGCGCCCGCGACGCCGGTGGGCGCCGTGCGCTGCCGACTCGAGAACGAGGTGCTCACCTTGGGCGCTCCCGCGGCAGCGGTGCCCGTCGAATCGCTTTATAAGCCTTGGGCCGATGGACGGGAGCGCCGCAGAGGGGTCTCGGCTGAGTTTGGTGCGGCCCGGCATCTGCTCCTCGGTGACAGCGCCCAGCACATGCGGGCCCTTTATCGCGCTCTCGAACTTGAGGTGCCGATGGAGTTTTGCGCCATGCCCGACCATGTGACGCTCATGACCGAGGTGGTGGCCCTGTGCGTCGATGCGGGAAACCATGAGGCTGCTCTTGCGCTGTTGTCCGAGCATTTCGACTGGCTGGACGCTTACGAGCAAACCTTGCTCGCCCATGCGGCCGCGCTCTCGTCGGCGCCCCCCCCCTCGGCTCGTACCGACGAGCTGGCTCGCGCTCTGGCCCATGGGCGCGAGCTGGCGGTAGCTCTCGCGGCGGCCGTCCGAGACCTATCCGTGTCCCTTCGGTAAAAACCGAGGACTTCCCCAGACAAGGAGAAAGCAGATATGCAAGAGAAGGAGGCTTTAATGCACTGCAATCCCACCAGGCGAACCTTCCTGAAGGGTACCGCCGCCACCGCTGCGCTGGCTGCTGTGGGCACTTGCTCGGTGGCCGCGTGGCGGGCCGAGCAGGCCGAGGCCGCCGCCACGGGCGCGGTCAAGATTCAGGGCGCATCGCTGTGCAACGGCTGCTCCAGCAAGTGCGGCCTGATCGCCACCGCTCTCGACGGGCGGTTGTGGACCGTCGAGGGCATGAAGGAGCACCCCTATTCCAAGGGAACGCTCTGCGGTCGCGGTCACGGCGCGGCTCAGTGGGCCTATTCCGACGGCCGGCTGACTCAGCCTATGAAGCGCGCCGCCGACGGCAGCTTCGCCCCTATCAGCTGGGATGACGCTCTGTCCGAAATTGGCGCGAAGGTGCAGGAGATCATCGCCGAGGCCGGCCCCGAGGCGCTGGCCATCATCCAAGATCCGCGCCCCTCGGGCAAGTACTACAGCAAGCGCTTCATGAACGCGCTCGGCTCACCCAACGTGTATACCCATGCCGCTGCCTGCAATCTGTCGAAAGAGAGCGGTATTCAGGAAGCCACGGGAGCCCAGAACTTCTCGGTGGACTTCCCCAACACCAAAATGGTGGTGTTCATCGGCCGCAGCTATGGCGATGGCATCCGTCCCTCCTCGGTGAAGAGCTTGGCCGGAGCGGCCGAGGGCGGGGCGCGGGTGGTCATCGTGGATCCGCGCCTGAACAACACCGGCGTCTTTGCTACTGACTGGGTGCCTATCAGGCCCGGCGCTGATATCGCGTTCCTGCTCGGCATCGCGAACGTGCTGGTGACGCGCGACCTGTACGATCACGCGTTCGTTGAGCAGTCCGCCGTGGGCTTCCCGGAGTTCGCTGCTCAAGTGACCGAGTACACGCCGGAATGGGCCGAGGGCATCTGCGATGTGCCGGCCGATACCATCGTGGAAATCGCCGAGTCGCTGGCCGCCGCCGCACCGGCCTGCGCTATCGAGCCTTCCTGGCGGGCAGCGTTCGGCTGCGCCTATCAAAACTCCTTCGAGACGGCTCGCGCGGTGTGCGCCGTGAATGCGCTTCTTGGCTGCTGGGGGCAGAAGGGCGGAGCGCTCATCACCTCTTCGCCCAAGGTGGGCGACGTGGATCCGGTGAAGTTCCCCGAGGTGCCCAAGCCGGCCGCCAAGCGTTTGGGCGACGCCGAGTACCCGCTGGCGCTCTCGGGCACCGGCACCAACCTGGCCGTGCTGAACGGCTGCGCCGACGGCGTCATCCAAGGCGTGTTCTTCTACAACTCCAACGCCGTGCAGGGGTATGCGCAGCCGGCAAAGTGGCGCGAGGCGCTTTCCCAGGCAAAGCTTGTGGTGACTATTGACGTGCAAATGAGCGAGACCGCTTTGGCGTCGGACTACGTGCTGCCCGAGTGCACAGTGCTGGAGCGCCTGGAGCTGCCCGAGTTCATCGGCGGCAAGAAACACTATGTGGCTCTGCGCACTCCCATCATCGAGCGCATCCATCCCGAAACGCGCCCTTGCGACGAGATCTTCACCGCCCTAGCCGAGGCATGCGGCGTGGGACAGTACTTCCCCTTCACGGTGGAAGAGCTGGCCGACGCGCAGCTGGCCAGCGTGGGCACCTCGCTCGATGCGGTGCGTGAGGCGGGTATCGTGGAATTGGCTGACCCCGGCTTCGCATTCGGCACGCCGACGTTCAAGACTCCGACGGAGAAGTTCCAGTTCGCCTCGGCGAAGGTGGCGGAAGCGGGCTTGAACCCGGTTATCGGCTACGTGCCGCGTCTGGTGGAGCCGGCCGAGGGCGAGTTCTTCCTCATCGGCGGCAAGCAGGGTATCCACTCCCACACCATGACGCTGAATCTGGAGGCGCTGAACGCCATCTCCCGGGAATATCAGCTTGAGCGACTCTGGATGGCTGCCTCCGATGCCGCTGATCTGGGCATTGCCGACGGCGATACGGTGGAGCTTTCCTCCAGCGAGTGCTCGGGCCAGGTAGCTGTGAAGGTGACCGAGCGCTTGAAGCCCGGTGTGCTGTTTCTGCCCACCCATTACGGCGGCACATCGCCCTATCTCACTCGGGCCCAGGGCTTTGGTCTCAACATGATGGATTTCGTTCCGCTGCATTTGGAACCTGGCGTAGGCTCCACCATGAGCCAGGAGGTAGCGGTGAAGGTTAGGAAGGTGGAAGGCTGATGGCCCGTTACGGAATGCTCATCAACACGAAGAAGTGCGTTGGCTGCTACGCCTGCCGCGTGGCCTGTCAGATGGTGAACGGGCTCGAGTCCGATGAGGCGTTCATCAAATTCGACGAGATGGAGCAGGGGGTCTACCCCAACGTGTATGCGGAAGTGGTGCCGGTGCAGTGCATGCACTGCGAGGACGCTCCCTGCGAGGCGGTGTGTCCCACCCATGCCACCTATACGACCGACTCGGGCGTGGTGCTGGTAGACGAGGAACGGTGCATCGGCTGCAAGTACTGCATGGCCGCCTGCCCCTACGGCGCCCGCATCCAGATTAAGAAGACCGGCGTTATCGAGAAATGCCGCTTCTGCTGGTACGAGGGCGAGCCGGGCAACCCGCCGCGTTGCGTGGGCACCTGCATCTCCGGCGCTCGCCTGTTTGGCGACCTGGACGATCCGCAGAGCGAGATCTGCCAGGAAATCGCTCGCACCAATGCCCAGCCGCTGGCGGGCGACCTGACCACCGCGAAAATCTACTACGTGAGGTGATGATCAATGGTTTGGGGATCTATGATCGCTTGGTACCTGTTTTTGGCGGGCGCATCGGCCGGCGCCTTCCTCACTTCAGCCTTTGTGGAGGCGAAGTATCCCGACAGCGTGAAGATGCGCGTCGCGGGCCGCATTATCTCGCCCATCTTTCTGGGCATCGGTCTGCTCATGCTCATGTTGGACGCCGAGGCCGGGCTGCACAACCCGCTGCGGTTCTTCTATCTTATTATGAACCCGGGCTCGGTGATGACGCTGGGCGTGTACTTCATCTGCGTGTTCATGCCGGTGTCCATTGCCGCGGCGCTGCTTGAGGTGCTGCGTCGCCCGGTGCCGAAGTGGCTCACCTGGACAGGTATCGTATCCGCGTTCTGCGTGGCGGCCTACACCGGCTTTCTACTGGGGGTCGTGAGCGCCTACCCGCTGTGGAACAACGCCATTTTGCCGGTGCTGTTCGTGGTGTCGGCTCTGTCGGCGGGTCTGGCGGCTACGAGCTTGGTGGGCCTTATCACCGATCGTGAGCGCTTCGAGCAGATGTGGCTCATCAAGAAGAGCCACGTGATTCTGTCGGCTATCGAGATGGTGGTGCTTGCAACCATGCTCATCATCGTGAGCTCGGGCAGTCCCGAGGGCGCCGCATCGGTTGCCTCGCTCGTGTCGGGCCAGTACGCGCCAATGTTCTGGGGCGGTCTGGTGCTGCTTGGCCTGGTGGCGCCGTTTGCCATCGAGGGCTACCCGGTGTTTGTCACGCGAAAGGTGGAGACCTCCACCACCTCTATGGTAGTGAGCGTCATCGGCGAGGGCGGTGTCCTTGTGGGTGGTTTCATGCTGCGTCTGCTGGTCATTCTGGCGGCTCTACCGGTGCTGTACCTGTAGCGAGATGGCGGCGCTGCCGGTGCTGTGCTCGTAGCGCGATGGCGGCGCTCGCCGGGTGATCGGGCGCCCCGGGGCTTTCTCCCATAGGCGACGCGTCGCCTGCGGCAAGGCCGTGGTCCTTCCGGGATCGCGGCCTTGCTCTTGCTGTGGCTTGGATCCTTTGCCGGGGCAAGGCGCTGCGGTCGCGCTGGGGGCTACTCCTCTTCCAGTGTGATGCGGTCGATGCGGGCGGCCAGGTCGTGACCGCGCTCGTAGAACTGGAGACTCTGGTTGTGGGCGAAGTAGCGGTCGCACCCGTGGTCGTTGATGAAGGCCATGCCGGCGCGGCTCACGGACAAGTCGGTCACCAGCATGAGCATCTCCTGGCCCTCGCCGAAGGCCTCTTCCACGAACTTGAACACGTTATCGAGGGCGGCCGTCGCCTCGTCGATGGCCGCGTCCAGCTCGTCGAGCCGCTCGTTGAAGCGCTCGCGCAGCAGGTTGAACGTGGCGCCCTCGGGCGTATCGGCTCCTGTGCGCAGCACCTCGTCAAGAAGACTGATGGTTCGCTCGAAGGAGCGGTAGCGCTCGTCGGAAAGCAGGCTCGCGGCCCGTTCGGTGTCGCGGGTGCGTGCCAGCTCGGTGGTCGTGGCGCGGATGAGCGCGCTCGCATCGGCGTCTTCGGCCACGCCTTCGGCGGCCAGGCGCTCCTTCAAATCGGCCAACACGCTATGAGCGAACGCGGCTGCTTTCTCTTCCATAACCGCCTCGCGCAAGCAGCTCACCGTGGCGTCCACGATAAGCCCCATGACGGCCACGCGCTCGTCGAAGGGCGCCGCCGCGGCCCGCTCGGCCAGGCCGGCATCGGCGCTGCCGTTCAAGATACGATCGATCTGATAGTCGCTGCGGTACTTCGTGAACAGGTCGTAGTACATGGCGAATCGCTTTGCGATCTCGCCGTTTTGCACATACTGCTCCACGAGCAGCTCATCAACGGTGAGCCCCTGGGCCTCGTAGAGCTTGATCATCGCCGACAGGTCGTCCCAGCCGCGGGCCGTCACGAACGACGCGCCGTCGGGCGTGGCCTCAACGGCGTAGAAGTGGGACCGCTCGATGTCCAGGTAGGTGATGACCGCGGGATGCACCTCGGTCGATACGGCGAACTCGCGCCACACATCGAAGTCGGGCTCAACCTCGATGCGCTTGAGGCGATCCCACGTGGCGATGTCGAAGTCGTGGGCCGTGCGGTTGTACTCGGGCGGGTTGCCGGCCGTCACGACGATCCAGCCGTCGGGCACGGCATGGCGGCCGAAGATCTTGTATTGCAGAAACTGCAGCATGGCCGGCGTGAGCGTCTCCGATACGCAGTTGATCTCGTCGAGGAACAGAATGCCCTCGCGGCGCCCCGTGGCCTCCATCGCCTCATAGACCGAGGCGATGATCTCGCTCATGGTGTATTCGGACACCTGGTATTCCACGCCGTCATAGGTTTTCGTCGCGATGAACGGCAGGCCTAGCGCGCTTTGGCGGGTATGGTGGGTCATGGAGTAGGACACGAATCCCACTTCCAGTTCTTGGGCGATTTGCTCCATGATGGCCGTCTTGCCGATGCCCGGCGCGCCCAGCAGGAACACCGGACGTTGGCGCTCGGGCGGCAGAAGATAGTTGCCGAACTCGTCTTTAGTGAAATAGGCAATCATGGCGTTTTTGATCTGCTGTTTTGCTTCGCGGATGTTCATAGTGGCTCCTCTTCTAGCACGAAGGTTTCATCCAGGATAACTTTCATGGCCCAGGGGGGCACGGGCGCCGAGGCTGCGGCATCGTCGGAATCGAGGAACACGAAGGCGGTTTCATAGGCGGGACGACGTGCAGGATAGGTGCCCTGGCCGTCGGTGAAGTAGATGAGTCCGCCCAGGTCGTTCAGCTCGCCGGACGCGAGCGCCTCGTCCACGTAGGCGAACACGGGACGGAAATCGGTGCCCCCCAGGCCCTTGATGGTGGGATTTTCCAGATAGTCTTCCAAATCGCGCAGGCAGGTGATGCGCGCGACGTCGGTAATGGCGGCGTCGCACTGCACGATGAGCACGTTCATGCGCGAGAAGAAGCTCGTCTCGTCGGCCAGGATGGAATAGGTGCGCTCGATGAACCGCCGCACGAGGCCGTCTTTGGTGGAGGCCGAGGTGTCGATGGCGATGACGAAGTCGCGGATGCGCTTCTCCTCGGCAAATTCCACTGGTTCCACGAGTGGCAGGTTGCCGTATAACTCAAGGCCGTAGGTGTAGAACACGTAATCGAACTCGTCGTCGTTCACGCGGATCTGCTCGCCCATGCGGGCGAACTTGCGCAGGAAGGCCCGATAATCGTGCTTTTCGCGGGTCACTTTGCGCAGGTTCATGGCGAGATTCGATCCCTCGATGCCCCACAGCTTCGCGTAGGCGTCCAGCTGGATGCCCATCTCCAGCGCCGCGTTTTCCCATTGCTCGCGGGAGCGGTCGAGCTGCACGGTGTCGGCGAAGCGCTCGCCAATGGCGCGGGCGGCGTTCTCGGGCGCGTCCTTTTGGGTGATGTCGGCGGCGTCCATCGCTCGGTGCGCCTTGTGGGAATAGGGAACGTCGGCGGCCTCATCGGGGATGTCCATGTCGGTGCCGGAAGTATCGGCCTTGGCGGCGGGAGCGCTCGTGCGACCCTCGCCTTCGGTTGCCTCGCCCGTCTTGCCCGATGCGTCTTCTCCTTCGGCAATGATGACGGCATGCCAGGGGCGATGGTCGTCCACGTGGAAACGAGCGCCGAGGCGGGCGAGCTCGTCGTCGGTTGCGCCGGCGGCGCGTTGGTCGCGCAGGGCGGCGTAGACACGCTCGGCAGTCATGAGGCCGGCCTCTTCGGCCATGCGCTCCAGCTCGGGACGCGAGGCTGCCGCTTGTGGCGTGCGCGTGGCGGGAAGATCGAGCTGATCGATCACCGATTCCACCACCATGTCGCAGGCGATGTCCCACAGATCGGGATCGATGCCCTCGCCAGGGTAGAGGTGCAGAAACACACAGTGGAGCACCGTGTGCAGGTAGGCGCGAGAAGCTTCGGCCGGATCGGCGGCGTAGGTGCGCGCCCAGGTGACGGGGTCGAACCGCAAATGCGCGCCATCGGTGGCGAGCGTAGCGCCGGGGATGGGCAGGGGCGCGAGTCGGGCGAACGCCGCGCTCATGAAGCGCAGGCTCACGAGGAGCTCGTTGCGCACCAGGCCGAGCGCGTCGAGGGCCAGCGCCTCTATCTCGCTTTCGTGCACGGCCCCTCCTTTCGCGACTCGAGCTACAAACATTTCGACATTTTTGGTCACAAAGTCGAGTTCTGGGTTTTTCTCCTGCCGGAAAGACTCACTCACTTATTGATATTCGATATATTTGGATAAGATCCAATACTGTTGTGGGTTTCGCTGTCCGTAATTCCCTCTCAAAGAAACCCAGAAGTCGATTTTGTGACCAAAAATGGCGATTCTTTTGTCATTGTGCCTCTTTGCGCTGTAGTGTAGCATGGGGATTACGCGGGGTAAACAGCCCTTGGGCATCGAAATTGGGAAGGTGCACAAAATTATGGACGCCACTGCTCTGGTCTTTCGCGACGCAACTTCTTCTCTTGACGATCTCATTGCGCGGGTGCAAGAAAATCCGCTTCATTTAACTCTGGCCGACGTGACGATTGAGGAACCGGGGCACCCCATCGAGGGGGAGAACTGGCGGCCCCAGCTGGCTCCCTACAAGCCCTGGGTGCACGATGCGGCCCTCGATGAAACCGAGGAGCTTGATGGCACCGACGGAGATCTGCTCATCGTAGGTGCGCTCGGCATGGGTATAACTGATGAGGAGCGCATGGGCATTATCGGCAGTGCTGTGCGCGGGGAAGAGGGGGAGGGGCCAACAGCAAGCGCAGTCGGACAGGCCATCGGAGAGGCGGCTGCTGGCACTGGCGCAGCAGCGGCGGCAGCGCCAGCGCGCAAGCTGTCGCCCCACGAGCTGTGGACCTTGGGGCAAACGCCGCGCTGGCAGCCGAAAGAGGAAGCGAAGGATCCGTCTTGCGAAAATGCGCGCGAAACCCAAAAGCGTGAAACATCGCAAAACCGTGAAACGCTTCTAACAGCTCGTGAAACATCGCTATCCGACCGTGAAACATCGCAAAGTGAAGAGACGTACTTTGCCACCAACGTTCCCATAACGGTGCGACGCGATGGCGAGGGCTACGCGGTTTCCGCCGTGCACCTGGGAAAGCTTGCCGAGCACGGTCTTCGGGCCGACGGCTTGATCGTTGTGGTGCCGTCGTTTATCGACGATGTGCCCGTGGTGCGCATCGCCTCAGAGGCTTTTTCCCGACGCTTTACGAGTGGCGCCCAGGTTCGCTTGCTAGTGGTGCCTGACACCGTGGAAGTGGTGGGCTCTCAGGCGTTCAATGCCGTAAGTGCCGAAGTGGTGTACCTGGGCGCGGGCGTGCGCACGTACGACCCGTCCCCGCTGGACATGGCTCTGCCCAACCCTCGGCTCGAGGCGCGTCGCTACCTGGTGAGCCCTGTCAACAAATGCTATGCGATAAAGGAGGATTGTCTGCTCGAGCGTCTGGGCGGTGGGCACAGCGAGAGGTTGGGCGCTGGCGATGCGCGCCTTTTCTCGAGCGAGACGATGGCCCCCTTCCGCCTCATCTTCGCCTCGGCACCTTATGCCGAGCATTTTGTGGTCCCTGATGGCGTGCGCGTCATGAGCGCCGCCGCCTTCGCGAAAGGATGCCCGCCGCCGCGCGTCATCGATGTGCCCGACTCGCTGGAGCGCGTGGACGGCTCGATGAACCCCGAGACGCTTTGGCGGGCCAGCGATCCAGCGGCGCTTGCGCGCATTGTCGCGCGCTGCGGAGGTCGTGTCACTGATTTTCAGGCCGTGGAAAAAAACCAGTGCTGGTACGGGTTTGCAGAAGGAAACGACCCCGCAGAAAAGGATGGCTTCGCGCGGGAGGACGGCGTTGCGAAGGAGCCCAGCGTCGCTGCGGAAAACGGTTCGCGTGAGGCTCATCTGGTGGCGGGTCCTCCGGCCCCCGATTCCCCCTCGCGCCAGTTCTCGTCGGCGGCCCATGCCCGCATGAGAGGCGCGACGGCGGTGTCGGCTCGCGAGGCCGCGGCGAACGCAGCGAGCGCCATGGTGGCGCCGGTTTCTGCCACCGATCGCCTGGCTTTGCCGCGCGAGGTGGAAGGCGCACCGCTGACGCTCATCGCCGAGCGCGCGCTCATCACGGCGCCAGCGACGTTGGTCATCCCCGATACGGTGCGTGAGGTGCGCGATGACAACGCCTGCAAGGGCACGCGTAAGCTCATGCTTCCCGAAGGCTTACGCACCATCGGTGCCCACTGCTTCTGCTCGCGCACGCTGGTCGGCCCCGTGCTCATCCCCGCGAGCGTCACCAGCATCGGCGAGGGCAGCTTCGAATACGCCATCGTGCGCCTGGCTGCGGCTGATGCGGTGGTGCATATCACGTCCGACCAGCTCATAAGTTGCTTTTTGGAAGACGTCGAGGATGGCATCCCCTTCGACTTCGCCCGCTACGATGACCAATTGCTGGTGGGGCGCGGCTTGCCTGATCATCTGGGAGCCCTGCTCCACCGCGTGGCGGCGCCTTTCCGCTTGGCGCCCGAGATGCGCGATCGCATTGTGGAAGCGCTGCGTGAGCGTGCGGCGGAGGCCGTGCAGTATGTGGCGCGTGAGGGGGACATCGCCATGGTGCGCGCTCTGGCCGATGCCGGGTTCTTGAACGATGTCGAGCTGTTCGATCGCCAGATCGAGCGCCTGCGCGCCAGCAACCGCACCGACTGTGTGCTGTTCCTCATGAACTGGCAGCACGACCGCGCCGAGGCCACGCGTGCCACCGCCCCCAAGCGCGCCCGCGACCGCTTCGCGCTATAGGTGCTGTGAGGGAGGCGAATCTATGGATCGCAAACTGTTGCAATATTTGGTGGAATACCTCGTCGAAGAGGGCAAGGCGCATGGGTGCGCTCTGCCGCCCGCGGCGGCCGATGCGGCTCAGGGCGGCCTGGCAAGCGCTTCGACCGAGGCGCTGTGGCTTGCGTTCCGATCACTTGTAAACGTGCGGCCTCCGTGGCCCGCGCCCGGCGAGTTCCTCGCGACCCAGGACGAACTGCTGCAGGGGCTCATCGCCGAGGCGGGTGTGGCGACCTTGGCCGACACGACCCCGTCGCCAACCGACCCGCGCCTACGCTTGTGGCGCGGCGACATCACCACCTTGGCCGCAGACGCCATCGTGAACGCCGCCAACTCCGGCATGACCGGCTGCTGGGCGCCGCTACACTACTGCATCGACAACGCCATCCACACTTTCGCCGGTGTGCAATTGCGTGCGGCTTGTGCGAACCTCATGGCAGCGCAGGGGCACCCGGAGCCAACGTCCCAGGCCAAGGTGACCGACGGCTACAACCTGCCCGCGCGCTACGTTATCCACACGGTGGGGCCCATCGCCAACGGACGTCCCACCGATACGCACCGCCGTCAGCTGGCCGAGTGCTATCGCGCGTGCCTGGACGCGACGGCCAAGGCGGGGCTTTCCAGCATCGCTTTCTGCTGCATCTCCACGGGTGTGTTCGGGTTCCCGCAGGAAGAGGCGGCCTCCATCGCCGTCGCTACGGTGCGCCGCTGGCTTAACGAGCATCCCGATGTGCCCATGACCGTGGTGTTCAACGTCTTCTCCGAAACCGACGAGTCGCTGTACCGCCCGTTGCTCGGACTGTAGGTGGCATCGTAACGCTATACTGTCTTCACTCGAATCCGATGAAGAAGGGAGCGGCGATGTTGGAAGTGCGCGTGGCGCGGCCCGATGAGTTCGATGCGGTGCTTGCGTTCTACACGACGATGATCGACGAGATGCAGGGCACCGATTTCGACGTGCAGTGGCAGCATGGCGTGCATCCCTCGCCGGCGTTCTTGCGTGAGTCGTTGGAGGCGGCCCAGCTGATCGTGGGGCTGCTGCCCGCAGAAGAGGTTGAAGTGGTCTCCGAAGGCGGTGAGTCCGAGCCCATCATTGCCTCGGCCATGGTGGTTAATCATGAAGGCGCCCCCGGTTACAACGCCGTTCCCTGGGCCGTGGATGCTGCGCCCGAACAGGTAGGCGTCCTGCATGTGGTGGCCACGTTGCCGGCCTTCCACGGCCGGGGCTTCGGTCGCCAGCTCGTGAATGGTGCCGCTGACATCGCCCGAGCCCAGGGCCTGGTGGCTCTACGCCTCGACACCTTCCCCCACAACGTACGCGGCCGCGGCCTCTACGAGTCGTGCGGTTTCGAGGACAAGGGCGAGTGGACCGTGCACTACCCGGCCCTCGGCGACATCCAGGTGGCTATGTACGAGTTGGCGCTGTAGCGTTCGCAAACGCATTCTCGCGCAAGTCTTCAACGGCGCCGTGACAGTTCGGCGCAGGCGGGGTTGTTGCGCGGCGCTTGCGGCGGTCGTCTTTCTAAAATAGGGAGAATCCCCTGATTGGAAAGAGGCGACCTATGGTGGTGAGCGCAGCAGATACGACTTCGAAGGCGAAAGCGGTCTCGACCGCTGCAGCTGCGTCGCCCGCAATAGCTCCTACCTCATCGGCGCCCGCAAAACCCGCAGGCGCTTCCACGCCCCATACCGATCACGCCCTGCACGGCCGGGCGCTGGCGCTCGTGTTCTTCGGGCTTCTGCTCGCCATGTTCATCAGCTCGCTTTCCGAGACCATCGCCTCCACGGCGCTGCCCACCATCGTGGGCGACTTGAACGGCGTGGAGATCATGCAGTGGGTCTCCACTGCCTACATCCTGTCGTCGACGTTGGTCATGCCCATCTACGGCAAGCTGGGCGACCTTATCGGCCGCAAGCGGCTGCTCATGGCGGCGCTCACGCTGTACGCCGCGGGCAAGGTGGTGTGCGGCCTGGCCATGAACATGGAGATGCTCATCAGCGGCCACCTCGTCTCCGGCCTCGGGGGCGGTGGCCTCATCATCTTGTCCCAGGCGACGCTCTCCGACGTGGTGCCGCCGCGCAAACTCGGCACCTACATGGGCGTCATCGGCGCCGTGTTCGCCGTGTCGAATGTGCTGGGCCCGCTTATGGGCGGCTGGTTCGTCCAGGTGACGGGCTGGCGCTGGATCTTCTGGTTCACGGTGCCCGTGGCCCTGCTTGCCGTGGTGGTACTCGGACTCACGTTGCCCCGCGACGCCCGTGCCCTCGGAAAGCACCCCCTCGATTGGCCCGGCATGATGGCCATGACCGTGGCCGTGACCTCGCTCGTGCTGGCCATGGCCTGGGGCGGCACGCTTATTCCCTGGGGCAGTCTGCCGTTTATGGGCCTTGTCGCTCTGGCTGTGGCTGCCGCTGTGGTCTTCGTGCTGTTGGAGCGCCGCGCCGCCGAGCCCATCATCCCCATGGGGCTCTTCCGCAACCGCAACTTCGTGCTGTGCTCGGTGACGGGGCTTCTCCTGAACATCAGCTTCATGGGAGCGCTCAACTACCTGCCCACCTACTTCCAAATCGTGGACGATCTGTCGCCGGAGGTGGCCGGTCTCGTGTGCACGGCCACCAGCGTGGGCATCCTCATCACTTCCACGGCCACCGGCTGGGCGGCGTCGAAGACGGGGCGCTACAAGGGGATGCTTGTGGCCATGTGTGTCGTGAGCACGGTGGGCCTATTCTTGCTGTCGCGCATGCGGGTGCACGAGGCGCTGTGGGTGCCAGTGCTGTATCTGTTCGTACTCGGCTTCGGCATGGGGCTCGGCATGCAGCTGCTCGTGCTCGTGGTGCAAAACGAGTTCCCCCACGCCATGGTGGGCACCGCCACGGCGGCGAACAACTTCTTCCGGCAGATCGGCGCTTCGGTGGGCACGGCGCTCGTGGGCGCGCTGTTCACCATGCGCCTTACGGCCGACGTGGCCGGCAAGCTCACCCACGTAGACAATCTGTCGCTCGCCACGCTGACACCGCAGATCGTCGACTCGCTGCCCGCATCGGCCCAGTCGGTCATTGCCGCCGGCTACTCCGACGCGCTGCTGCCGCTGTTCCTCTGGTTCGTGCCGCTCATGCTTGCGTGCCTCGTGATGATGCTCCTTCTGAAGCGGCACCCCCTCGCCACCACTATCAACCACGGCGGCGCGGGAAAGTAGGACGCTTGTGGCCAAAAACGGCTCGCGAACTGCATGCGAAAGTGTCTCTAGAGCATTTTTTGGTCAAAAAATCTGCGCTGGCTGCGTCAGCGGCTTGCGGTTTCGAAAGTGCGGTTTCTCTTGATCAAAGTTTTACCTGGTCAGAACATTATTGAAAAGGACGCGCGAATGTGTAGATGGTGAAAGTCGGGGAAAGAGGGCTGAAAACCGCAGTTAGCGCGTCTTTTTTGGCCATCTGGCGAATGCGGCTGAAAGGCGCTGGGGTGCAATCGGCTTGGGCACAGAAAGAAGCCCCGAAATGGCACTTTTAAATCAGAAATATCATTTCGGGGTCAAAGGTGCGCGAGCGAGAATGTTTGCCTGCAGGTTCGCTCGCTAGCTTACCCGCAGGCCTCCGGGTCCAGGCGGTAGCCGATGCCCCAGACGGTTTCTATGATGCGGGGCTCGGTGGGGTCGTCCTCTATCTTGGCCCGCAGCTTCTTGATGAACACGGTGATGGAACTGGTCTCGCCGACGAACTCCGGCCCCCAGGCCGCTTCCACCAGCTGCTCGCGGGAGAGCACGGTACCGGGGCTTGCGGCCAGTGTCGCCAGGATCTTGAACTCCTTCGGAGTCAGCGGCACGTGCTCGCCGCCCAAAGTAGCGCGGTGCTGGGCCATGTCCAGGGAAAGCCGTCCGACGGTGATGGTGCCGGTGGACGGCATGGCGGCGGTCGGGCGCATGGCGGCGCGGCGCAGGTGGGCCTCGATGTGCATCATCAGCTCGCGTGGGTCGAAGGGCTTGACCATATAGTCGTCGCCCCCGGCTGCGAACCCGACGCCCTTGTCCACGATGTCCCCTTTGGCCGACAGGAAGATGACCGGTACCGTGACGCCCCGGGCGCGCAGTTCGCGGCAGGCGGTGAAGCCGTCCATCTTCGGCATCATGACGTCCATGATGATGAGATCGGGAGCCTCGCGAGCGACGGCGTCCAGCGCATCGGCGCCGTTGTCGGCGTAAGCGAATTGCCACTCGGCGCCTTCCACCATGTCGCGCACCACCCGGGCAATGCGCGGTTCATCGTCCACGAGCAGAATCTTCGCCATCGTCGTCCTCCTTCGCGGTTGTCAGCGGCTCGGCCTTCGGCGCTGCGGGCCGCCCTGCGGTTTTACGATTCCTCGTCCTCTTCCTCAATGACGGGCGCATAGGGAATGCGCACGGTGAACGTGCTGCCCTCCTTCACCCGGCTTTCCACGGCCACGGTGCCGCCATGCAGCTCGGTGAGGTCGCGCACTACGGCAAGCCCTAGCCCCGTGCCCCGGTAGCGGCGGTTGGCCGACTGCCCGGCCTGCTTGTACAGCTCGAAGATCTGGTCCAGCTCCTCGGGTGCGATGCCCATGCCGTCGTCGGCAACGCGCATGACGATCCAGCCGGCAGGGGCCGCGTCTTCGTCATCCGGGACGTGCGTGCCGGGATGGTTGCCGTGGCCGTGGTTCGCCTCTTCGCCGCTTTCGAACCCAATCGTCAGGCGCACGAACCCGCCTCGATGGGTGTACTTGATAGCATTGTTCACCAGGTTCTCCAAAATGCGGCGCAGCTTCTCCCAATCGGCCATGCTCAAGGGCACGTCCGGCGCCACCGAGCAGGAGAGTCTCACATCCTTGCCTTCCGCGATAGGGACCAGCGCCTTGCGCACGAACTGGGCCAAATCGACGAAATCCACGGGTTCGGGCAAAAGCTCGTCCTTTTTAGCAGCGTGCTTGGAAATGACGAGGATGTTGTTCACCATGTTCAGCAAAAGGGTGGCATTCGATTCGATTTCGCCCACGGCCTCGCGGGTCTTGGGCGCTAGGCTGTCGTCCGCGTTCAGGATGCGCGCGTAGGCCAAAATGCTGGTGAGCGGCGTGCGCAGCTCGTGGCTGACGATGGCGAAGAACTCGTTCTTGTAGGCCACCTCATCACCCAGCCGATCGAGTGCTACCTTCAGCTCGCGCTTCTGGTAGTTCAGCATGTCGTTGAGCACCATGAGGTCGTCGGTCTTGGAACGCACCTGGCCCTCCAGATCGGCATAAAGCGCCTCAAGGTCGCGGGCCATGCGGTCGAACTCGCCGGTGAGCTCCGCCAGCTCGTCGCGGGGCCGCTCGCCGGGGTCGGGCACCGTGAGGGTGTAGTTGAAGTCGCCCTTGCCCACGGCGCCCGCCGCGCTTCGCAGCTCGTCGATGGGCCGCAGCACCAGCCGGCTTGTCACGAAGTACAGCCCGATGAAGGCCGCTACCATCATGAACAACACCATGATCGCCTGCTGCATCATGCTGTCCTGGATGCCGGCGGCGTAAATGTCCATGGGCTCGGTGATGGACATGGCGCCGCCCACCTGTCCCACCTGCATGCCTTCCTTGGGGTAGCCGTACTGATCCAGCTCGCCGACGGGGTCGCCGTGACATTCCAGGCACGATTCGGTCACGTACAAAGGCTCGGTATAGCGAAACACCCGCGTGCCGTCGCCGGCGTCTACCACGCGCCAGAACGCCTTGCGTTCCGGGTCGGCGTTGAAGGCGGCCAGAGCCTCCTGCTCGAACTCGTCCGGCGCGTTGGCGGCCTGACGAGGGGTGTCGTTGGTGAAGCGGATGGAGTAGTCGGTCTCCGTGGTAAACAGCATGGAGATAGACTTCGCCGCCACCACGCACACGAGGTGCTTCGTACGGAAGGTGCCGTCCTCGGCACGGTTGATGACGTCCTGATTCATATCGACGAAATCCCATGCTGCGCGCATCTCGGAGGCAAGTACCTCGGCCTTCTCGCGAGCCTCGTTCTCGGCTTGGGCGTTCTGCAGCGACAGGTTCCACAGGATGTCGACGGCCATGAGCGCAACCATAATGACGCCGATGGAAACGGCGATCTTGAAACGTATGCCATAGCGGAACGGGCGCCCCGGGTGATCGGTCGACATGGTGTCCCCTCCTCGTCAATCTTCATATTATGCCCGATGGAGCTGCATGCAGGAGACTTCGGTGGGGAAGGTAATTCTTTTTTAATATTTGCCCCGAAGTCTTAATGAAAAGTTCCGCTGGCCGCCATTGAAGTGACGTTGAGTCAACGGCAGAATAATAGCAAGCGAGTGCGAGGGTTTCGGCCGAGGAGGGCCGCCCGATGCGACAGCAAGGCGGTAGGAGATCCGCCGAGAGCGGGGGTTCAAACGTCTTTTCGCCGCAGCTCGCGAGAAAATCCTATCTGAGGGAGGAGAGTTCTATGACGAAGAACAGCGAACGCGCCATTGACGCCAAGCTCACCCGTCGCGCCTTCGTGGGCGCTGCCGCGGCTACGGCTGCTGTGGGCCTGGCCGGATGCGCCCCGGCGGCCACCGACGAGGCGCCCGCCAAGGACGAGGACCTGCCCGTCACAGGGGAGGATCCCTATGCGAATGCGGAGATCTTCTACTCTACGTGCCCGCCGGAGTGTCAGCACCATAACCTCAAGGGCTATGTGGTGGATGGCAAGCTGGTGAAAGTGGAGTCCTCCGAGCTGAACGACTGCGCCGCCTGCGCTCGGGGCATCGCCCGCGGCCTTATGTGCAACGACCCCAACCGACTGACGGTGCCGCTTTTGCGTGACGGTGACAAGGGTTCGGGCAAGTTCAAGGAGATTACCTGGGACGAGGCCTTCGACCTTATTCAGCAGAAGTTCGACGAGGCCATCGCGACCGATGGCAACCAGTCGATTTGCTACGCGACCGGCTCGGGCAACTTCGGAGCCATGCACGGCCCAGTGGCCAGCGCCTTCTTCGCGCACCTCGGTGGTGCCACCACGACGGTGGGCAAGCTTTGCTGCGCCGGCGTGTATGAGTCCGTCGTGTACATTTACGGCAAGCGCTTCCTGGATTGCCGCAACCAGATTGAGAACAGCACCTACTGCATCATCTGGGGCAATAATCCCGCCATCACCAAGCAGGGCTACTTCCAGCGTTTCGAGAACATGGTGGACAACGGCGGCAAGCTCGTGGTGATCGATCCTATTTACACCGAGTCGGCCGCCAAGGCTACCGATTGGATCGCTCCCTGGCCCGGCACCGATGCGGCCTTGGGGCTTGCCATGCTGAAGACCATCGTAGATGAGAAGCTCTATGATGAGGAGTTCCTGCTGGCCCACACCTGCGCTCCCTGTCTGGTTGACAAGGCCACGGGAGAGCCGGTGATGGAAGATCCCGAGGATCCGGCCTCCTTCGTGGTGCTCGATACCGCAACAGGCAACGTGGTGCGCCATGATACCGCCAATATCACGGCCGCCCTCACCCTGGAGGGGATGCCCCAGGCCGAGCAGTACAACACCGAGTTCGAGCTTATCTACGCCAACGCCGCCCCCTGGACGGCCGAGGCTGCCGAGGTCGAATGCGGGGTGCCCGCAGCTGACATTCAGCGTATCGCCCGCGAGTACGCGACCGCCGAGCATGCCATGATCGTCCACAACATGGGCGGATTCATGCGCACCGAGAACGGCACCTATGCCGTGGCCGTGGGCGCCTACTTAGCGGCGTTCTGCGGGCAGATCGGCCATGAGGGCGAGGGCTATTCGGATGCCGGCGGCGTGTGCGAGGTGAAAACCGGTGCGCCGATCGACGTTCCCAATTTGCTCGAGAAGATGCCCGCAATTCCGTGCTTCAAGTTCGGCGAGTCCATTCTGAACGAAGATCCCTGCAAGGTGAACGTGTTCTGGTCCATGACCGGCAGCCCCATGACCCAGTGGCCCAATACCAACATGGTGCGCAAGGCCCTGGAGAAGATCCCCTTCGTCATCACCGTCGACGAATACCTGACCTCTACCGCCCTCTACTCCGATTTGGTTCTGCCCTGCGCAGGCATCTTCGAGATGGATGGCGTGCTGGCCCAGAACCGCTCCCATTGGATTCAGCTGATGGAGAAGGCGGTGGATGCGCCCGGCGAGGCCAAGAGCGACTTGGAGATCTTCACTGAGCTCGCTCGCCGTTACGACTTCGGCGATGCCTTCGATGTGCCCATGGAGACGCTCATCGGCAACGTCATTGAGCCGGCGGGTATCACCTATGAGGAGCTGAAGGAGAAGAAGGCCATCGACGTGGTGGGCCCCGACTACATTCCCTACAAGGACGGCAAGTTCCTCACGCCCTCCGAGAAGGCCGAGTTCTGGGTACGCTCCTGGAAGGAGGAGGGCTTCGATCCCATTGCCTCTTACGCGCGGGCCGAGGAGGACGCTCGCAACGACAACGAGCTGGCTCGCAAGTACCCGCTCTTCAGCGTTCAGCAGAAGACCTACCGCAGCGTGCATTCCACCTTCAACAACCTCGAGTGGATGGATGAGGTTTGCGACCAGAAGCCGGTGATCCTCATGAACCTCGCCGACGCCGCGGCGCGCGGCATCCAGGACGGCGATGCGGTGGTCGTGTTCAACGACCGCGGCGAGCACCATGGCGTTGCCCTCGTCAATGACCTTATCAAGCCCGGTGTGGTGGGGCTGCAGAATGGTTGGTGGGAACAGCAGGGCGGCTCGTCCAGCCATGTGACCAACGACAAGTGGAAGACCCTCGGAGGCACCCACTGCTGCAACCAGACCCTCGTTGATGTGAAGAAGGAGGCGTAAGGCCATGGCTATCGGATTTTGGATGAACAACAAGAACTGCTACGGCTGCAAGACCTGCTCCATCGCCTGCAAGAGCGAGAAGCAGTTGGACAAGGGCGTGTTGCTGCGGCATGTGACGGCAATTCGCCAGGATGCTCCGCGAGCCTTCGCCTACCTCTCCATGGCCTGCAACCACTGCGAAGAGCCTGCCTGTGTGGCGAATTGCCCGGTAGGGGCCTACAGCAAGCTGGAAGACGGTACGGTGATTCAAGATCACTCCGTGTGCATCGGCTGCAAGACCTGCATCTCGGCCTGCCCCTACGGTGCGCCCAGCTACGACGAGGCGTCGAGCACCACGTTCAAGTGCGACGGCTGCTATGATCGGCGCCAGCGCGGTGAGCTGCCTGCGTGCGTGGCCGCCTGCCCCGGTGCAAATCTGGCCCTCGATGACATGGAGTCTCTGCAGGGCGCGCACGCGGCCGACATCGTGTCCGACGAGAGCTCCGGTACCAAGCCCAACTTCGTCATCACGGTGGATGCGGCCTTGGCCGAAGAGCCTGACGACATCGTGGCCGAGAACCATACGGCGTAATTTTCCTGAGGGCGCCCTTGTCCGCGAGGGCGCAAGAACGGCACGAAGCGCTCCCTCCCCTCCGCTTCGTGCCGCCCCCCTTTTGGAAGGAGGACGAGCAATGTTTTCCCTAGCTTGGAAGAACATCATCCGGCGCTTGGGCGGATCCCTCATGACCGCCCTCATTGCCTTCATCGCCGTTTTTGTCCTGGCCACCTCGCTGGCTGTTGTGGCATCGCTCGAAAATGGACTGAGGCTCTCGCGGGAGCGACTCGGGGCCGACATCATGGTCCTTCCCGCAGGGGCCTCGGGCAACGCCTCGGAAGTGCTCTTTTGCGCCGAGCCGGTCAACGTGTACTTGCCGGCCGACGTCGAGCGAACCGTTGCCGAAACCGCCGGCGTGGAACAGGCAACGCCCCAATTCTTCACGCAAACGGTCAACCAGAGCTGCTGCTCGGTGATCGGGGTGACGCGCGTGGTGGGTATTGACATGGAGACAGATTTCATCGTGGGCCCCTGGCTGGTCGGCGGGGCCCTTGAAGGGGGAGCGCTGCCGCCGGACGGCATTATCTTGGGGGCCGCAGCGCCACCCATCGAAGGCGGCCAAGCATCCATTCTCGGATCGGTGTTTCACTGTGTGGGCACCCTTGAGCCAACGGGATCGAGCGTCGACGAGACCATCTTCATGGATGTGAATGCTGCGCGAACCATTGCGGCCGAAAGTCCGTATCTTGAGAGCGTCTGGCTTAACGTCGATCCCTTCGATGCTATCTCGTGCGTTATGGTGAAGGTGAAAGAGGGAGCGCAGCCCTCGGCCGTGGCAGCTGCCATTATCGAACAGGTGCCGGGCGCTGCAGCGGTATGCACCTCCGATCTTATTGCCAGCGTAACATCCCAACTGGTCGTGTTGGAATCAATGACCCTTGCGTTTCTGGCGGCCATTGTGCTTTTGGCGGCTCTGGCGTTGGCGGGGCGGTTCTCGTCGCTCGTGTCGAGTCGTATGGGCGAGCTCGGCCTGCTGAGGACGATGGGAGTTGGCCGCCTTAAGGTTGCTTTGAGCTTCGTGGTCGAGGTGGGGGTTGTCACGATGGCCGCGGCTGCGGCAGCGACGGCCTGCGCGTGCTTGGCGTCGTCGGCCATTATCGGGCAGCTCCATACCTCGTTTGATTTGCCGGGAGCCCTGTTGGCTCCCTCTGCTTACGGGTGGGTTGTCTGCGCGGCCCTCCTGTTCGCGGTGCTCCTCAGCTTGGTGGCGCTCGTTCAGCCCATGATCGCCCTGATGCGCCAGGATCCCCAGGAAACGCTTGCCAAAGGAGGGTTGTGATGGAACCGTTGTTAGAGCTTTCCGACGTCGTAAAGGAATTCTCATCCCGTCCCCCGGTGCGCCCCCTCGATGGCCTGAGCATGGTTGTGCCGCCCTCGACGATGATTGCGGTTACGGGCGTCTCTGGCAAAGGGAAATCGACGCTGCTCAACGTGATGGGCGGTCTGTTGCGCCCCGAAGCTGGCAGTGTACGGTATCGGAAGATCGACTTGACGCAGGCGACGGCCGCTCAGATCGACGACATTCATCGGCGGGGCATCGGCTTCGTTTTTCAAACGCCCTATTTGTTCCAGGCGCTGACGGCCTATGAGAATTTGGAGCTGGCATTGCGGGCCTCTGGCGAGAAGGTGGTGCGAGACCGCATTTTCGAGATGCTGGAGAAGCTGGGCCTCAGCGAGCGGGCCGAGCATCTTCCCTCGGCGCTATCCGCTGGTCAGAAGCGCCGACTGGTGCTCGGCCGTGCGCTTCTCTCCCATCACGATGTGCTGCTGGCGGACGAGCCGACGAATGACCTGGATGCGGAATGGTCGGAGCGCGTCTTCGAGTTGCTGCGCGGCTTCTGTGCCACCGAGGGGCGGTCGGTGGTTCTGGTGACCCATGACCGCTCCTATGCTGCCCAGGCCGACAAGGTATACCTTTTGGAAGGCGGAAAGCTTCGGGAGGAGGTGACGCTGTGATCACGCGCAGGAGCTTTGTGATGTTAGCGGGTATTGGGGCCATGGGGCTGCTGGGCACACCAGGGTGTGCCGCTCTGACTGAGGAGTCGCCAAGAGATGTAGCCGAAGAGGGAGGGCCGCGTGAGAGTTCGTCGCCGACTCCCCAAAAGGAGCCGATCAATGCCGGCGAGCCATTTTCGGGGGAGATTGCTCCCGGGATGCTGTGCGTTGCGGAGTACGCGACGAACGCTCTTGCAGTTGTCGACGCGAGGGCGGGAGAAGTAGTTGGGCGCATTCCCGTCGGCCGCAATCCGGCTTCGGTTCTAGTTATGCAGGGTATCGTTTTCGTGGGATGCAGCGGTACTGGCGAGGTGACGGCGGTCCCGGTGGCAAATCCGGCCGCTGCGGCTCCCATTCCCGTGGGGCATCAGATTCTCGGGCTGTGTCGCGACGAGGCCCGGGGGCTTATCTATGCTGGCGACTATTTTGTCAACGGCGTCCATGCAATCGATGCGGCGCTGCAATCGCTTGTGAGTACGATGGATCTGAGCTCCTCGGGGTTCAGCGGCCGTACCGACCCGCCGCCTTGCTGCACCATTGAGCCGGGGGCCGGGCGCCGCACGGTGGCGTTGGCCCTGGCGCCTGAGGGGGACGTGCTGTACGCGGCCAACTACGGCACCTACGACGTGGCTCGTATCGATCTTGCGACGGGCGAGGAGCTCGATGCCTTCGACGGCGTGGTGGGTCCGCGGCAGATTCTTGTGTCGGCCGATGGCGGCCAGCTCATTTTGGCCGGCGTGGGCGGTGAGGGCGAGCAGCAGGTGAGCGCGCTGTACGTGCTCGACCGCGCCACGGGCAAGCGGGTGCTCGAGGTGCCCGTGGGGCTCTCCGTGGCCGGAGTGGCGCTTGCCGCCGATGGGCGGCGGGCGTGGGCTATCGCCCGGGACGACGGCGAGCTCGTGGCCTTCGACGCGGCCGATTGGACGGAGACGGGGCGGCTCTCACTGGGCGTGGGCATCGACACGCTGGTGCTCTCGCCCGACGGGGAGACGCTCTTTGTGGGAAACAGCATTGGTGGTCAGGTGCATGCCGTTGACGCGGAGACGCTGGCGCTGCGCACGACCGTGGAAGGATTGGCGGCGCCTAAGGGCCTCGCCGTCGTTGTCTGAAAGGGAGCAGAATGAAGAACGTGAAACTGATCGTGCCGATCATCTCGCTGGTGTGCGCCGCCGTGGTGTGTGGGGCGGTGCTTCTGTGGGCACCCGTCTGCGCGGGAACCCTCGAGCTAGCCAATGGGAACATGGTGCCCATGCGGTGCGCCTACACGGCCAAGGTCGCCGTGCTGCTGGCGCTGGTGCTGGCCGCGGTGGCGGTGGCGGCGCTCGTGACGAAGCGGCCCATGACGGTGGCGCTGGTGCTGCTGTCGGTCGCCATCGTGCTCATGACCTTCGACACGCCGCTGTCCATCGGCGTGTGCAAGAGCGCCGACATGGCCTGCCAGGCCACGGCCGTTTGGCTGCGCGTCGCCGGCGGCGTGTCGGCGGTGGCCGCCCTGGCCGGCGCCCTCCTCAACCCCGACCGCAAGCGCGTAGCGGAGTAGGGCGTCCCTCGCGCTCGGGCCGCAAGCCTGCCCAGGTGCGCTAGGTTGACGATAACCCTCTTCTTCGATATCCTTCTCTATCACTTCGGTGATAGAGAAGGAGTTGTTATGAGCGAGTCCATGCGCCTTTACCATGGGTCGCCTATCCGGGTGCCAAGGCCGTTGTTCGGGGTGGGCAACCCCTATAACGACTACGGCCTGGGCTTCTACTGCACCGAGTCGCTCGAGCTGGCCTGTGAATGGGCGTGCCCGAAGGCGAAGGACGGGTTCGCGAACGCCTACGACCTCGCTCTCGACGGCCTCAACATCGTCGACTTGGATGCCGAGCCCTACGGCACTATCGAATGGCTGGCCGTGCTCTTTGCCAACCGGCAGTTCGACGTGGCGACGAACCTCATGGAGGCCGCCAAGTCCTACGTGGCGGCTCGTTATCCGGCAGAGCTGGGCAAGGCGGATGTGATCATCGGCTACCGGGCCGACGACTCCTACTTCTCGTTCGCTCGGGCTTTCCTGGAAAACCGCATCAGCCTCGCGCAGCTTGAGCGGGCTATGAAGCTCGGCGGCCTGGGCCGCCAGGTGGTCGCGGTGAGCGAGGCCGCTTTCGGAGCCCTCACGTTCGCGGGTGCCGAAACGGCCCCGGCATCCCAGTGGCACGAGAGGCGCATGCGGCGGGACGAGAGGGCCCGGCGCGATTTCGATCGCATTCTGCACGAAGAGCCCTTTGATCCCGCCGGCGTGTACATGCTCGACCTGATGAGGGAGGGCTGAGAGGTGGGGGAGTATCGTTATGCCATCGTCGAGCTGCCTCCTTCGCCTTACGCTCATGATCTGCAGGAAGTGCTGGCGTTCGTTTTCGATATTGGGGTGAACCTGGCCGGCTGCACGGGTGAGCAGGTGGCTCAGGCGTTCATGGCGTCGGGCTTGGCTGAGGAGTTCGAAAAGCAAAATCCGGTATACGTGGCGGGCAAGTCGTCCTATGACCTGTTGCGCATCATGCTACCCCTGCTTCCGTGCGACGAGGTGCCCGCACCGGAACTTCGCTACGACCGGACGCCGGACTTCTGGGCCGGGTGGGCGCTCGCGCAGTACCAGATGACCACGGGTTGCTCCTACCGGTCCATCTTCGCGACCGCCACCTATGACGAGATTCGCTCCATGTATTGGCCGCTGCACGAGGCACCTGAAAGCAAGTTTGTCGCCATCTTCGACGAGATGCGCACCGAGCGCGCGAAGGCAACCAACTTGCGAACTCTGCGCGAGGCGGCAGGTCTTTCTCAATCGCAACTAGCAAAGGCATCGGGGGTGGGCGTCCGCTCCATCCAGCTATACGAGCAGCGACAGAAGGACATCAACAAGGCCCAGGGCATAGCCCTCTACCGCCTGTCCCGCGCCCTCCGCTGCACCATGGAGCAGCTGCTGGAGCGCTGAGGGACGGCCAGCTCTAGCGTCCTTCCGGCTCGAAGCGCTCTACGAGGTCGATGAGCTCTTGGCGTTTGTGGACGTCTAGCTTCACGTAGATGCGCTTGGAATGGGTACGCACGGTGTTCTCGGACACGAACAGAAGCTCGGCGATGTGGGCCACGGTGTTGCCGCGGGCGATGAGCTCGGCCACTTCCGCCTCGCGGGCCGAAAGGCCGTAGAACTCGCGCACGGCCGCCATCTGCTTGGAGAATCGGTCGCGGAACGCGGTTCCATCGCGGGAAGGGGCGGCGGACGCGGGGGAAGACGTCGGCGCGGGAACCGGGGAAGGCTCTAGCGCGGGTGTGGGAGATGGCTTTCCGACGTCCCGCTCGTTCGGCGACGACGCGGGCTCGGCGGGGCAGGATGTGTCGGCGCCAGCGTCTGAGCCAAGGCGTGCCTGCCCGTTGCACGCGAGGGCCAGAAGCTCGATCTCGTTGACGGAGGCGTCGGCGAGCGCCCCGCGGAACCCTCCTTGGCCGATGAAGTACATGATGCCCAAAAGGTACAGGGCCGCCATCGTGACGAGAACCAGGCTCGTCGTGCTGCCGCCGCGCCCGATGCTGCCGGCGATTCCCTCCAGCACCGAGCCGCCCAGAAAGCCCACGTCGTGCAGGGCGTACATGATGCCGCCGAACACGCCGTAGATGAACACCGGGTTGATGCCGCCGTCGCGCGACACCTGGGCGCATTGGATCATCATGAGCATGATGGCCACGCTCCACAGCGCGTAGAGCCCCGCCGCCAGCGCCTCGGCGTAGGCGGCCCCCAGAAGCGGCAGCAGCAGGAAGGCCGTGGTCACCACGGGGAAGAAGACGCGATAGCTTGTGGCCACGTTGATGCGCAGGCTCTTGCCGGCCCACACGGCCAGAAGGGTCACGGCGGCCGCGAGCATGGCCCCCATGGACAGCGCGTTCACGAAGGTGCCCACCGACGGGTCGCCGATGGCCAAGGAGCGCATGACGCCGGTGCAGAACCCGAGGGTTCCCAGCGACAGGGCCGCGCGCCAGATGGTGGACAGCACGTGGCGGTAGGTGCGCGGGTGCTCGCGCGGGGCATCCTCGAACATGGGCTGGTCTAAATCGATGGTGCGGCTCTTCAGCACCACGGCCAGCCCGAACAGGGGCAGGAATACACAGGGGATGAGGTAGGCCGTCACCGCCACGGGAATGAGGTACAGCGCGAAGTACAGCACCGCCGCCCAAGCCGTGCCGGCGATGAGGTTTCCCATGCCCTCCCGCGCGTCCTGGCTGGCGAACAGCCGCTGCCACAGCATGTAGAACCCGGCCGACCCCACGCCGAGCAGCGCCCCGCCGACGCCGGCCAGCGCCACGGCGGCCCCGGGCAGGTACATGGCCCCGATGAGCAGGCACCAGCCGCCCATATAGGGCACGCTGACGGCCTTCACCATGAAATGGCGCGTCTCGGCGGGGAAGAAGTAGGTGCCCGCGGCGCTCGCGAGGAAGGTGGCCGTGAAGGCCAGCGACTCGGCGCCGAAGAACCACAGCATCACATCGGTGGTCTGGAAGGCCAGCGGCAAAAACGGGAACACGCCGCCCCACACGCTGGCCGCGTTGATGGCGAGGAAGAGCCCGTAGCCCAGCGAGGCCACGTTCGGCCGCAGAAGCCCCAAGACCGTGCGCAGGTTCACGGCGCCCATCCTCTCCCTCTCGTCGTGTCGACAGTTCCGTTCCGTGGTGCTCAGTATACCGTGCGTAGGGCGTTCCCGTCTTGGCTAAGCGGGAAAAGGGTGATAGAGTGACCTTCATCTGAACTGGGGAAACGCAGAAATCACACGCAGTATGTGACACGCTATTCACGCGGCGCGGCCTATGATGCGGCCTGCCGGGGGCGCAGAGGAGCCGCCGGCGGGCCGGTTGCCCGAAAGGAGCGGGGCCGGCTCGAGGGAAGAGAGATCCTGACTGAAAGGGAGGGACCATGACGAACTCCGAGAAGGCGGCTCTGTCCCGCCGCACGTTCGTGAAGGGATCCGCACTGGCCGGCCTGGGTGCCGCCGCCATGGGCAGCACGTCCCTGTTCGGCTGCGCGCCCCAGGGCCAAGGCGACGCCGAGGGTGCCGACTTGGCCGCCACCGGCGAGACTGCGCCCGTCGACGAGAAGATCGTATGGACGCACTGCCATGTGAATTGCGGCGGCGCCTGCGTGCTGCAGTGCCATGTGGCCGACGATGAGATCGTTTCCGTGGAATCCGACAACACCGGCGACGCCTCCTTTGGCGGCTTCCAGGCCCGCGCCTGCCTGCGCGGCCGTTCCATCCGTCGCTGGATCAACGGCGAGGATCGTCTGAACTACCCCATGAAGCGCGTGGAGGGGTCCAAGCGCGGCGAGGGCAAGTACGAGCAAATCAGCTGGGACGAGGCGCTCGACACCATCGCCTCCGAGTTCAAGCGCATTACCGAGGCCTACGGCAACGAGTCCGTGTTCATCCAGGAGTGCTCCGGCGTCGAGCAGAACGTGATGATGAACAACCCCTGGTTCCGTCTGTTCAACCTGTGCGGCGGCGTGGTCACCCGCTACGGCAACTACTCCAACGGCGCGCTGACCTTCGGCGCCCAGCTGTACACCTACGGCGGCGGCTGGGGTAATCGCTCCTTCAAGACGCTGGCCGACGGCGAGCTCGTGGTGATGTTCGGCAACGCCCCCTGCGACACTCGCATGGCCGGCGACGGCCACGGCTACGACCTGTTGGTGGCCATGGAGCAGAAGAACGTGCGCGTCATCTCCATCGACCCGCGCCGCAGCGAGATCGCCACGAACCGCGACGTGGAGTGGATTCCCATTCGCCCCGGCACCGACGCGGCGCTCGTGGCCGGCATCGCCCACGAGCTCATCAAGAGCGATATGGTCGACCTCGACTTCCTGCACACCTATTGCGTTGGCTACGACGAGGAGACCCTGCCGCAAGGCGCCCCGGCCAACAGCTCCTACTACGCCTACGTCATGGGCACCGGCTACGACATGGTGGAGAAGACTCCGGCGTGGGCTGCCGCCATCACCCAGATTCCCGAGCAGCGCATCATCGACCTTGCCCATGAGATCGGCGAGGCCAAGCCCTGCTTCATCTGCCAGGGCTGGGGCCCGCAGCGCCGCACCAACGGCGAGACCGCGGCCCGCGCCATCGCGCTTTTGCCTCAGCTCGTGGGCCAGGTGGGCCTGCCCTCCACGAACTCCGGCCTGCGCGAGGGCAACGGCGGCTTCAGTCTGAACTCGCTGCCCACGGGCGACAACCCCATTACGGCGAAGTTCCCGAACTACCTGTGGCCCGAGGCCATCAAGGACGGCACGAAGCTCACGGCTCTGAACGCCGGCATCCAGGGCGCCGACGCGCTGCCCGCCCCTATCAAGATGATGATCAACTACGGCAACAACATGCCGGCCAACCAGAACGGCGACATCAACTTCACCACTGATATCCTGCGCGACGACAGTCTCTGCGAGTTCATCGTCTGCTACGACGTGGTCATGACCGACTCCGCCAAGTATGCCGACATCATCCTGCCCGACCTCACCCCGCAGGAGACCTGGACGCTTTCCACCCAGGGCGAGAACAACGACACCCAGGGCATCTGGTTCGGCCAGCCCACCGCCTCCGCCAAGTTCGAGCGCCGTGAGGTGTACGAGGTGTGCGCCGATCTGGCCGACCGCCTGGGTGTGAAGGACGCCTACACCGATGGCGGCAAGACCCGCGAGGACTGGTGCCGCGAGCTGTACGAGGAGTTCCGCGCCGAGAATCCCGATGCTCCCACCTGGGAAGAGGGCCTGGCAGCTGGCATTTACAAGAAGGACATCGAGGTGGACAACGCCACCGATCCCTTCATCGAGGATCCGGCGGCAAACCCGCTGGAGACGGCCACGGGCAAGATTCAGATCTACTCCCCCGAGCTGGCCGAGTACGCCGCTACGTGGGAGCTGCAGGAGGGCGACGTCATCTGCCCCATCCCGATTTACGTGCCCGGCTTCGACGGCCCCGACTCCAACACCGAGGAGTACCCGTTGCAGTTCACCGGCTACCATACCAAGGCCCACACCCATTCCAGCTACGCCAACAACCAGATCATCCAGGATGCCCATCGCCACAACGTCTGGATCAATCCGCTGGATGCGGCCGAGCGCAATATTGAGACCGGCGACATGGTCCGCGTGTTCAACGACCATGGCGAAATCCTCATCGAGGCGAAGGTGACCGACCGTATCATGCCCGGCGTCGGTGCCATTCCGCAGGGCATGTGGCACGATGCCGACATGGATGGCGACCGCGTGGACAAGGGCGGCTGCATCAACACGCTGACGAGCCGCCACTGCACTCCGGTGGCCAAGGCCACGGGCCAGCACACCATCATCGGCCAGATCGCCAAGGCTTAAAGAGAGGGGAATGAACCATGACTCAGTACGGTTTCCACTTCGACGGAACGCGTTGCACTGGCTGCAAGACCTGCGTGCTGGCCTGCAAGGATAAGAACAACCTGCCCAACGACCTCAACTTCCGCAATGTTTACGAGTACGGCGGCGGCACGTGGAGCCAGGACGGTGCGGGCTGCTGGATCCAGGACACCTTCACCTACCACGTGTCGGTGGCCTGCAACCACTGCGACATGCCCCTGTGCATGGCGAACTGCCCCCAAGGCGCCATCGAGAAGGATCCGGACACCGGCGAGGTGAGAAGCGATCCCGAGAAGTGCATTGGGTGCGGCACTTGCGCGAAGAGCTGCCCCTACGGCGCCCCCAAGGTGGACATGGAGGCCATGAAGTCGGTGAAGTGCAACATGTGCGCCGACCGCGTGGCCGCCGGCAAGCAGCCCATCTGCGTTGAGGCTTGCCCGCTGCGCGCCCTGGACTTCGGCGACATCGAGGAGCTGCGGGCCGCGTATGGCGACGATGCGGAGATCGCGCCCCTGCCGGCAGCCGACGAGACTAAGCCGAACCTGGTGATCACGGCTCCCGCGGGCGCCAAGCCGGTGGGCGACAGCGCCGGCGAGATTATGAACGAGCTGGAGATCATGTAAGGTCCGCCCTCCCTGACGGAACGAGCGGATCGGGGACGGGGCTCCGGCTGCATAGCCGGAGCCCGCTGGCTTTCGCGGGCCCGATGGAGTAGGGTAGAATACTCCGAAGCGTTTTACGACAGGCTGAATGACGGGCAATAGGAGGGGGGAGGGGGAAGCGTGCAGTACGGGTTCTACTTCAACGGGCGTCGGTGCACCGGGTGCAAGACCTGCGTGCTGGCCTGCAAGGATCTGCACGATCTGCCCTCGTCCATCGCCTTTCGCCAGGTGTACGAGTACGGCGGCGGATCCTGGTGGCGCCAGCCCGACGGCACGGTGACGCAGGACACCTTCTGCTATTACGTGTCGGTAGCTTGCAACCACTGCGGCAATCCCGCCTGCGTGCGCGTGTGCCCCACCGGTGCCATGCACAAGGACGAGCGAGGGCTCGTGTCGGTGGACGCGGCCCGCTGCATCGGCTGCGGCTACTGCGCGCTGTCGTGCCCCTATCGCGCGCCGAAGGTGGATCGCGACGCCGGCCGCTCGGTGAAGTGCGACGGCTGCACCCGTCGGGTGGCCGAGGGCGGCGCGCCGGTGTGCGTGGAGGCCTGCCCTCTGCGCGCGTTGGATTTCGGCCCCATCGACGAGCTGCGCGAGAAGTACGGCGCCGTGGCCGACGTGCCGCCGCTGCCCGATGCCACCGCCACCTCCCCGAACCTGGTGCTCACGCCACCGGCCCCCGCACAGGCCGACCCCGATCGCGTGCGCGCTGAGGGCCGGGTGCTGAACATTCGCGAAATCGTGTGAGGGAGCGCGGATCTGCTGGGATTGCCGGGTGCTTGCGCGCCTCGCGAGCCCGATAGAGCGCCCCGTCAATGAGAGGAAAGCGCCATGACCGAACAGACTGAGACGACGACCAGCCAAGACGCGTCCCTGGATGCCATCGCCTTTGCCGGGGCGACCTTGGCGCCGTTCTTCCTGAACGACCCGCGCACGGGAGACGCGGCCGATGCCTTCGCCGCTCTGGCCGAGCTGGACGTGGAAGCGGCCGCCGCCGAGTGGCCCTTCGTCGATGCCGTCGAGGCCGCTGCCGATTTGGCGCTCATGCGCGAGGGCCTTGTCGCCGGAGCCGATAACGAGGAGCTGGTGTGGGAGTACCGTCGCCTGTTCGTGGGGCCGGGGCATCTGCCCGCGCCGCCGTGGGGGTCGGTGTACACCGACCACGAATGCGTCATCTTCGGCGAGGCCACGCTCGCCCTGCGCGCTTGGATGCGCGCCTGCGGCATCGAGCGCACCACCGACGAGCGCACGCCCGAGGACCACATCGGGCTCATGCTGGCCCTGTTGTCGTTCCTGGCCGTTGAGCGACCCGAGCTGGTGGACGACTTTCTGCGCGACCATCTGCTTACTTGGGCGCCGCACTATCTGGATACGCTGGAGGAGGCCGCGACCCATTCCTTCTACGAGGGGCTCGCGCGCCTGACCCGCGCCACGCTCGCCGGTATCCAGCGCGAACGCGGCCTGGTCGTGGACGTGCCGCGCTTCTACCGCTAGGACGCCCTCGTCATGGACGGCTTCTCTGTTGCCCTCAGCGAGATCACCCTCGTGCTGTTCACCACCCTCGCGCCTTCGGGGGCGGTGGCCTACCTGCTTATGAGCCTGCCGGTGCTTTCCGGCCGCGCCGCAGGCGATACTGCCCGGCGGCTCAACCAGCTCACGTGCCTGCCGCTGCTCGTGGCCATGGTGGGTCTTGTCGCCTCGGCCACGCATTTGGGAAACCCCGCCAACGCCCTCTACGTGTTCACGGGCGTGGGCCGCAGCCCGCTGTCCACCGAGGTGTTCGCCGCCGTGATCTTCCTGGCGCTGGCGGGCGTGTACTGGCTGTACTCCTTCGCCGAGCACCCGCGCGTCGGACTGCAGCGGGGGCTTCTGGCGGCCATCGACGTCGCCATCGTCGCCTTCGTCTCGTCCGTGGCCTTCGCCTACAATGTGGACACCATCGTAACGTGGAGCCTGCCGCTCGTGCCCGCGAGCCTCATATTGAACGCGCTGTTCGGAGGCCCGCTTTTGGCCCTCGCCGGCTTCGCTCTGGCAAGTCGCGGGCTTGGTGCGGCCTCGACGGCCGAGTTGCCGATAGCGTACGCCGCGCCTGAGGGAGCGTCGAAGGCGCACGTCGAGCCCAGGAAGGCGTCGAAGGCGCAGCCGACCGCGGCGCGCGTTTTCCCGAGCCGCCGCGGTGCGCGCATCCTGCTCACCCTCGCGACGGCGGCGTGCGCGGCCAACGTAGCGGTGTACGCCGTTCTCGGCTTCCAGCTGCAGGGCATCGAAAACGAGCTCGTCTCTGTCGCTGACCTCGTTGCCGGCTATCCGGTCTACCTCGCGGCCTTTGCCGTGCTCGCCGCTTCCGCCCTTGCCTTCGCCTGGTGCGCCGCGATCAAGCGCGAACTTCGCCAATCCCCAGCGCCCCTTGTCGTCGCCAGCGTCCTCGCTTTCGTCGCGATCTTCCTCATGCGCTTCACCTTCTACATGAGCCACCTCACCGTGGGCCTCGGCGTCTAAGCTGTCAAAAATTTTGACAGCTTATGGAAAAATCTGTTAAAAATTTTGACAGATTGCCCGCAAGGAGAGCGAGTGAGATCGCCTAAGCCTCCATCAGCACTTTCCCGTCCAGGTTCTTCACCCAGGTGTGCAGGATGCGGCCGGCCTCTACATCCATCTTTGCGATGGTGCGGCCGAAATCGCTGCGGGGGCGGTACACGGCGCCGGGGCACAGGTAGAGGCCCGCGGGCCGCGCGTCGGGGCCCGTTTTCAGCTCGGGCACGTGGGTGTGGCCGTGAATGATGACGTCGGGCAGGGGGTCGCCGGGTGCGAGTGCCGCCGAGCCGGCGAAGCTCACGCGCACGTCGCCCGGCTTGTGGCCCACGAGGAAGCGCACGCCGCCCAAAACTGGATGTGCGAAATGTCCTACCTCGCTGCCGTACTCGTCGAAGTCGTTGTTGCCGAGCACGGCTGTCACGGGGGCCAGGGTTTCCAACTCGCGCAGAATGGCCGGCCCGCAAATGTCGCCGGCGTGGATGATGTGGTCGCAATCTGCCAGCGCCGCGTAGGCGCGCGGGTCCAGCGAGCCGTGGGTGTCCGAGATGATGCCGATGCGCAACGCGGGGCTCCTTTCGCGAGATGCCATGGCCCTCCATCGCCCTTTTGCCTATCCAGCGAGCGATAGACTCGGGCGCGAAGGCCGGTTCCTCTCTATAATAGCGCGTGGAAGATTTGGCGCGCGCGACATGCCGGAGGATTCGCACGACGCGCAGGAGCCTTGCGCGACGCACGGGAGCGATTCACGCGACGCGCAGGAGATTCGCACGAGGAAAGAGACACGCTGTTCATGGAAACCGTCGCCCGCATTTTCGAAAGCTGCCGCGAGGATCGTTTGCCCGCAAGCCGCGCGGGGCGCGTGGCCGTAGCCCAAGAGGCTGGCGCAGCCTGCACGGAAGTGTCCGAGAGCCGCGCGCGGCGCATCCCCTTCTCGGTGGAGATGTTCCCGCCGAAGGGTCAGCTCACGCTGGACGCGGCCCGCAAGGTCGTGGAAGGCCTGCGCGCTGCATCTCCCGATTTCATCTCGGTGACCTGCTCGGCCGGCGGCAGCGGCAACGGGCACGGCGGCCAGACGGTGGCCATCGCCGAACTTATTCAGAACGAGGCGGCTACACCCGCTGTCGCGCATTTCACCTGCGTGAGCGCCACGGCATCATTGGTGGCGACGGAAGTGGAAGCCCTGCGCGCGGCCGGGGTTGAAACGGTGCTCGCTTTGCGCGGCGATCTTGCGCCCGGCCAGGAGCCGGCCGATTTTCGCTATGCCTACGAGCTCATCCCGCGCCTGAAAGCGGCCGGCTTGTGCGTGGGCGCGGCGGCTTATCCGGAAGGGCATATCGACTGTCTGGATCCGCGCGAGAACATCCGTCATCTGCGCGCGAAGCAAGATGCCGGCGCCGACTTCTTCATCACCCAGCTGTTCTTCAACAACGACGACTTCTATCGCTTCCGCGAGGCGGCCGAATCTGCGGGTGTTGCGGCCCCCATCTCGTGCGGCATCATGCCGTTTCTGGGGAAATCGCAGATCCAGCGCATGGTGTTCCTCTGTGGCAGCTCACTGCCGGCGCCCATCATCAAGCTTTTGGCGAAGTACGAGGACGATCCGGTGGCCCTGCGCCAGGCGGGCATCGAATACGCCTGCAACCAGCTGGTCGATCTCGGTCGCCACGGCGTCAACGGCCTGCACGTGTATGCCATGAACCAGCCCGATATCGCCTGCGCCGCCGCCGAAGCGGTCGCTGCTGCCGGACTTCGGTGAACACCGTGGTTATCTTTTCCGCCATCTCGAGAGCCGTGCCGAAGGCGCTGTGCCTAAGAGCCTCCGACGTTGTTGGAGGATGGTGACGCCGTGGAACTGAAAGCGCGCGTCGATAGGGAAGAGGCCCTGGCGTTTCTGGGCCATCGCGGCCAGAAGCTGGGGGATCTGCGCGAAAGGCTGGAACGCGCGGCTTGCTTGTGCGAAAAGGAGCTCGTCCCGCGCGGGGTGTACCGCGAGATGGACGCGTCGGAAGCCCTTGCGTTGTTGCCGGGCCGCGATATCGCCCGCCATGTGGAAGGCTGCACGCGCGTGGTGCTGCTGGCGGTGACGCTGGGGGCGCAAAGCGAGATGCTGCTGCGTCGCGAGCGCGCCCTCAGCGCGACGGACGGCTTGCTCGTGGATGCCTGCGCGTCATCCCTCGTCGAGCAGGCGGCCAATGTCCTGAACGCGCATATCGTGGAAGAGGCCACGGCGCGGAACCTGGCCGCCACATCGCGCTTCAGCCCTGGCTATGGCGACCTGCCGCTGAGTTGCCAGCCAGCCTTTCTCGTCGCAAGTGGCGCCGACCGTGCTCTGGGGATCCACGCTACGGCGGCGCACCTTCTCGTTCCAACCAAATCCATCACGGCGGTTATCGGCCTGCGTTCCCATCCGAATTCCGCCCGGGCGGGCGGCGCAAGCACCGCCCCTACGGAGGGGATGCGCTGCTCCACCTGCCCCGTCGCCGATACGTGCGCCCTGCGCGCCGAAGGAAGGACCTGCTATGGCAACCCCGCGTAAGCTCACCGTGACCGACGCCCACCTGGCTGAGGCCCTGGCTGGCCGCGCCTACCTGCTGTTCGATGGCGGCATGGGCACTCTCGTCCAGGCCGCTGGGCTCCATACCGTCCACGAGGTGCCGGATCTGCTGAACCTCACGCACCCCGAGGCCATCGTAGCCATTCAGCGCCAATACGTGGAAGCTGGCGCCGACTGCATCACCACCAACACGTTCAACACCAACCGCTTGAAGCTCGCGAATGCCGGCGCTACCGTGGCTGAGGTGTACGCGGCGGCTGCGGCCAACGCGCGGGTGGCCGGAGCGCCGCTGGTGGCCGGCGACATCGGGCCAACCGGCGCGCTGCTCGAGCCTTTGGGCACCCTCACCTTCGACGAGGCCTTCGACATCTTTTCCGAACAGGCCCGCGCCGCCGAGGCGGCCGGCTGCGATCTCATCGTCGTGGAAACCATGGCCGACCTGCTGGAAGCCAAGGCTGCCGTGCTCGCTGCGGTGGAAAGTACGACGCTGCCGGTGTTCGCCACCATGACTTTCGGCGAGGACGGCCGCACCTTCCTCGGCACGACGCCGGCCATCGCCGCCACGACGCTGTCGGCGCTCGGCGCCTCGGCCGTGGGACTCAACTGCTCGCTCGGGCCGACGGAGCTGGCGCCGCTCGTGGGGGAGCTCGCGCCGCACGACCGCGCCCTCGTCATGGCGCAACCCAACGCGGGCTTGCCCCGCATTCAGGATGGCGAGACCGTCTTCGACGTGGGCCCTAACGAATTTGCCCAGGCCATGGAAGCGATCATGGATGCCGGTGCCACGGTCGTAGGCGGCTGCTGCGGCACGACGCCCGACCATATTGCTGCTCTGCGCGCGCTCATCGATGTGCGGCCGCTCCCCGCGGTTGCATCCGTCTCCGTTCCAGCACACACTTCTGTGGCCTCCTCTGCGACAGCTGTTTCCGCGGGCTCCGCTTCTTCCCGTGTTGCTTGGGGGGAGCAAAGCGAGCCGAAGGGCCTCTCGGCGTTCAGCGTCCCCAACCTGCGTTATTGTCCTGCCTTCGCGGTGACCTCGGCGCAGCAGATGGTGTCGCTGCCCGAGGGCGAGGCGCGCATCGCCGTCATCGGCGAGCGCATCAACCCGACGGGGAAGAAGAAGCTGAAAGCGGCTCTGCAAGCGGGTGATGTGGACTACCTGGTGGCCGAGGCGGCCGCCCAGCAGCGCGCCGGCGCCGATATCCTCGATGTGAACGTGGGCGTGCCGGGTCTTGACGAGCCGGCGCTCTTGTCGCAGGTCACGCGCGCGTTGCAGGCCACCGTGCCTCTGCCGCTGCAGCTGGACTCATCGGATCCGGCCGCCATCGAAGCCGCGGCTCGCGCCTATGCGGGCCGCCCCATGGTGAACTCCGTGAACGGCAAGGCCGACAACCTCGCCACCGTGCTGCCCGTGGTGGCGCGCTACGGTTGCACGGTGGTCGGCCTCACGCTGGACGAAAACGGTATCCCTCCCACGGCCGAAGAGCGCCTGGCCATCGCCGAGCGCATTGTGGCTGCCGCCGAGGCTCACGGCATCCCGCGCGAGGACGTGGCCATCGACTGCCTCGTCATGGCCGCCGCCACCAACCAGGATGAGGTGCGTGAGATTCTGCGTGCAGTGACCTTGGTGAAGGAACGTCTCGGCGTGCGCACGGTGCTCGGCGTGTCGAATGTCAGCTTCGGTCTGCCAGCGCGGCCGCTCGTGAACAGCACGTTCCTCGCTGCCGCCTTCGGGGCCGGCCTCGACATGCCCATTTTGAACCCCCTGAACGTCCGCTACCGCGACACCGTGGCGACGTTCCGCATCTTGAACGGCCAGGATACGGGCTGCCGGGCATTTTTGGAAGCCTACGCGAACGCGAGCGACCCTTACGAAGTTGCCGCCGGATCCACCCCCGTAGGGGGCGACCTCGGTCGCCCCTCGGCTGCGGACGCGGCTACCACTCGGGAGGGCGGCGCAAGCACCGCCCCTACGGAGGGGATGCGCAACGGCGTCGCAGCCACCGGCTCCACCCCCGTAGGGGGCGACCTCGGTCGCCCCTCGGTTCCAAAGGGCTGTCCCGTTCCGATAACGGAAGCCTTCACCGATGCGGCGGACACCGTCGCCCATCTGGCCGAATGCGTGCTGGAAGGACGCAAGGCACCGGTGGCAACGGCCACGGAGCGGCTGTTGGAGACCCACGACGGCCTGGCCATCATCAACGATATCTTCGTTCCCATCCTCGACGTGGTCGGCCAGAAATACGACGAGGGCGCGTTCTTCCTGCCCCAGCTCATGGCCTCCGCCGAAGCCGTGAAAGCCGGCTTCGATCTCATTCGCGACCGCGCTCGGGCAGTCGGCGCAAGTGCCGCTGAAGCCACCCCCGTAGGGGGCGACCTTGGTCGCCCCTCGGGCTCGAGTGCAGTCACCCCTCGCAAGGGCTGCGCAAGCCCCGCCCCTACGGAAGGCGACGCGCACGTCCCCGCCGAAAGCGACCGCGCCATTATCGTGGCCACGGTGCAGGGCGACATCCACGACATCGGCAAGAACATCGTGAAGATGCTTCTGGAAAACTACGGCTTCACGGTCATCGATCTGGGCCGCGATGTCGCCCCCGAGGCCATCGTGGCTGCCGCCCGCGACACCGGCGCGCGTCTCATCGGGCTTTCGGCGCTCATGACCACCACGGTCGGCGCCATGGAGCGCACGATCGCTCTCGTTCACGAGCAGCTTCCTGGTGTGGCGGTCATGGTGGGCGGCGCGGTCATCACGCAGGAGTTCGCCGAGCAGATCGGCGCCGACTTCTATGCAAAGGACGCCGCCGCTTCCACTCGCGTTGCCTCGACCTTCTTCGATGACTAATTCGCGTAGATACGTCCACAGGCCGCCGATCGCGCTATCATAGAACCAGCAGTGACCCACCCTCATCGGAGCAAAGGAGCCTTAATGGGGAAGAAGGACGTTGAAGCCCTCGAGATCACCATCGACGAGCTGCCCACCTACCTGCACACGAATCACTCGGCTTATATGGAAGTGGCCGACGGGCTGTACTACCTGACCGACGTGAACGACCAGTACTGGCGCGCGCAGGATACCAACCAGTTCAACGAGAAGGGTCACTACGTCGATTGCAGCCCGCTCGTGCCCACCATCGCCGAGTTCCTGGATCTGCCGTTCCACGAGGGAAAATCGATCCGCGATTTGGCTGCCGAGGCCACCTTCTACGCATCCGGCGATGGCAAGGACATGCCCGAGGATTTCTAAGCGCCGGCGCGTGTTTTCCGAAGCGGTCTGTCTTTTGTTCTTACGACGTTCAAGAACCCCGAGGTGTCGAAAGGATGCCTCGGGGTTTGTGCTATGATGCCCTGCGAACTACCCTGGTCGCGAAGTGCGCGGCCACTCGAGAAGAGAAAGAAGGAATCATGGCAGAAGAATGTTCCCACGAGTGCTCCAGCTGCGGCGTCTCCGGCTGCGGCGATCGCACCGCCGAGGCTGGCCCCAGCACCCTTGCGCCCAACAAGCGCACCAACGTCAAGCATGTGATCGGCGTCGTGTCCGGCAAGGGCGGCGTGGGCAAGTCCCTCGTCACCAGCCTGCTCGCCTCCGAGATGAACAAGCGCGGTCACAAAGTGGCCATTCTGGATGCCGACATCACCGGCCCGTCCATTCCGAAGTCCTTTGGCGTGGACAGCCGGCTTACGGCCGACGCCGACGGCATTAATCCGGCGAAGTCCGCCAGCGGCATCGAGGTTATGTCCGTGAACCTGATGCTCCCCGAGGGCGACATGCCCGTGGCCTGGCGCGGCCCGGTCGTCACCGGCGCCATCAAGCAGTTCTGGCAGGAGGTGAACTGGGGCGATGCGGACTACATGTTCGTCGACATGCCTCCGGGAACTTCCGACGTGTTCCTGACGGTCTTCCAGTCGTTGCCCGTGGACGGCATCGTCACCGTGTCGGCTCCCCAGGAGCTTGTGGCCATGATCGTTGGTAAGGCCGTGAACTTGGCGAAGTCGCTGGAGGTGCCGGTGGTGGGCCTCGTGGAGAACATGGCCTACTTCAAGTGCGACGAGTGCGGCAAGGAGCACCACATCTTCGGCGAGCCCCAGGGCGCGGCCGTGGCCGAGAAGTACGACATCCCTGCGGTGGCCACGCTGCCGATGGATCCGACCTTCGCCCGTCTGGTGGACGAAGGCAAGGTAGAGGCCTACGAGGTGGAAGGCGCCCTGGACGGCATCATCGACCAGATCGTCGCCGCATCTGAGGCCGAGTAAAGCCGGAGCTGCGAGGGACGCGAGCGCCGCTAGCGGGAATTTCCAAAATTCCTGAAAAAAGTTCTTGCGCGTCGCGTCCGTTGTGTTAATATAGTCCTCGCACTTTTTCGGGGCCTTAGCTCAGCTGGGAGAGCGCATGGCTGGCAGCCATGAGGTCAGGGGTTCGATCCCCCTAGGCTCCACCACATGTTCTACGACCGCCTTCGGGCGGTCGTTTTTTTGTTGATACTGCGGTTCCGGCAGGCACCTGGAAAATGACCCTTCACCTCAGGTTTTAAGGAATCCTTTCAGGAACTTTACAGGTATGTGCGATTATTGTTGACACCGTGTGTGGACTAAGTAATTCGCTTTATACGGTGCGCGCGCATTGAAATAATAGCTCCCTGACCTTACGAAACGTTAAAGAACGTTACGCTAGGGTTGCAACATTCAGTTAGCGCTCATGAAGGAAGGGCGGGAGTCCCGCGGAGGGAGTGGGAGCGCGCTCGATGAGCCTGCGCCGGCAATAGGGCTGACGCAATGTCATGAAAGGTTGAGGACACATGAAATTTGCCTCGTTCAAGAGCTCTGCTCTGAAGAGCGTGGGAGCGGTTTCGCTCTGCGTCGCTCTCGGCGCCGGTCTCGTGGGCTGCGGCGGTAATGGCGCCGGCGGCGGCGCAGTGGCTGCCACGGTCAACGGCCAGGAAATTATGGAGCAGACGGTCACCGACTACATCGCCAACTTCCGCACCTCCAGCTCGCTGGAGTCCGATGAGGCGTGGGGCGAGTGGATGGTCGCCAACGGCTACACCCCCGAGTCCGTGCGCGAAGAGGTCATTGACTACTACGTCAACCAGGATCTCTACGACCAGGCTGCCAAAGAGTACAACGTGACGGTCGAGCAGGCCGACATCGACGCTGCCCTGGATGAGACCAAGGCGATGTTCGAGTCCGATGAGGCCTTCCAGGAGGCTCTCGAGGCGTCCAGCATGACCGAGGAGTCCTACATCGAGGACGTCATTCGCCCGAATCTGCTTCAGACGAAGCTCGCCGAGGCCGTGGCTGCCCAGGATACCGAGGCTGAGGGCGACGACGCTACGCTCGCCCAGGCCCAGGCCATGAGCGAGCAGTTCAACGGCGCTAAGCGCTCGAGCCACATCCTGCTGACCGCCGAGGAAGGCGAGGACGACGCCGCTCTGGCCGCCCGCGCCCAGGAGCTGCTCGATCAGATCAACGCCGGCGAGATCTCCTTCGAGGATGCCGCCTCCCAGTATTCCACCGACACCGGCTCCGCTGCTAACGGCGGCGATGTGGGCTGGGACGCGCTGAGCACCTTCGTCACCGAGTACCAGGACGCTCTGGCCGGCCTTGAGAAGGATCAGATCGTTGCTGCTCCCGTGAAGAGCGAGTACGGTTACCACATCATCAAGGTGACCGATGTCTACGAGGTTCCCGAGGGCGGTATCACGTCGGTTGACCAGCTGCCGACCGAGTTCCAGGAGTATCTGACCTACATGGAGCAGAGCAACGCCTCCCAGAACTTCTCCACCTGGTTCGAGGAGTATCGCAACAACGCCGAGATCACCGTTAACCCGATGCCCGAGGGCCTGCCCTACGACATCGACCTTGCTCCCTACGAGGAGGCTGCTGCCCAGAACGCCGAGGGCGACGCTGCCGCCACCGAGGGCACTGAGCAGCCTTCCGACGAGACCATGTCCGCCGAGGATCAGGCCGCTGCCGACGCCGCCGCTGCCGATGCGGCCGCCGACGAGGCCGCTGCTGGCGAGGCTGGCGCTGATGCCGCTGCCGCCGATGAGGCCGGCGACGCTGCTGCTGCCGATCAGGCCGCCGATGAGGCCGCTGCTGACCAGACGGCTGCCGACCAGGCCGGTGCTGACGCTGCTGCCGACCAGGCCGCTGCCGATCAGGCCGCCGAGGGCGCCGAGGGTACCCAGCAGTAAGCTGCTCTCGACAACCCAGGCGTTTCCCAAGGACCCGCGCTCAGGCACGGGTCCTTTTTCGTGGCAGCGCATGATGCCTCAAGAGGGAATTCCCCCGAGGACGCACTCTCGGCCGCGCAGCCAGCAGCGAGCTTTGCCGACGAAGGGTTCGCTCTCTGCCGGCGGCATTCGAAAGCAGCCAAAGGCGCCGTGTCCATTTGTGGAGGAGCCGCCGCGAAAACCGTTCTCGTCCGCGAAATGCGTTATGCTTCTTCCCTAGAGCCACGTTCCACTCTCTTCGAAAGGCCTTCCATGCTCTTCTGCGATATCGATCTTCTCGACGCCGACTTTGCTATCAAGCACCACCAATGGGTAGGAGTGCGCGACGGCCGTATCGCCTATATTGGCTCGGTGCCTCCCGCACCCGATGAAGCTGCCACCTTCGGCGAGACTTACGATGGCACGGGACGTCTGCTCGTGCCCGCGCTCTACAACGCCCATGCCCATGCCCCCATGACGCTTCTGCGCGGTTACGCCGAGAACTTGCCGCTGCAGCGTTGGCTCGAGGAGAAGTGCTTCCCCTTCGAGGCCAAAATGACCGCCGAGGATTGCTATTGGGGCACGGTGCTCGCCTGTGCCGAGATGGCGCGCTTCGGCGTGGTCAGCTTTTCGGACATGTACTACGCGACCGAGGAGCGTGCCCGTGCGGTGCTCGAGGCCGGCATGAAGGCCAACATGTGCGAGGGACTGGTGGCCTTCGAGGAGAAGCCCTACGCGGAGTACCCCATCTGCGCTCAGATGGAGGCCCTCGTGCGCGACTGGCACGGGGCGGCCGACGGGCGCATCCGCATCGATTACAACATCCATTCCGAGTATCTGTCCACCGAGACGGTCTGCCGCGACATCCTGGACATCGTGCGCGGCACCGACTTACGCCTGCATATCCACCTGTCTGAGACCGAGAAGGAAGTGCGCGAGTGCCGCGAGCGCCATGGCGGAATGTCGCCGGTGGCCTACTTCGACAGCCTGGGGCTGTTCGACGTGCCCGTGACGGCGGCCCATTGCGTGTGGGTCGATGAGGCCGATCTGGATATTCTGCAAGCTCATGGCGTGTTCGTCGCCAACAACCCGGCTTCCAACATGAAGCTCGGCAGCGGTTTCGCGCCCATTCCCGAGATGCTGCGCCGCGGCATTCCCGTGTGCCTGGGCTCCGATGGCATGGCGTCGAACAACAACCACAACCTGTTCCACGACATGTACTTGCAGGCGCTTATCTACAAGGGCGCGACGCTTGATCCGACGGCGGTCACGCCCCAGCAGGCGCTGGCGGCGGCGACGCGCACCGGCGCGCTTTCTCAGGGCCGCGAGGATTGCGGTGTGGTGGCGGAAGGCGCCCGTGCTGACCTGTGCGTGCTGGACATTACGGGCCCGTCGTGGTGCCCGGCGCCCGATCCGGTTTACAACCTGGTCTATGCGGGCGACGGGGCCGATGTGGTGCTCACAATGTGCGATGGCGAGGTGATCTATCGCGCCACCTCCGCCGTGGCTGTTTCCGCCGGCGCCTCCGGTGCTGCCTCCGCCGATGCCTCTGGTGCCGCCTCCGCTGGCGTCCCCGGTGCCACCTCCGCTGGCACCGCTCGTGGCTGTATTCAGCATGCCGTCACGAACGCCGAATGGCCCACCATCGACATCGAGCGCGCCAAGGCCGAGTGCGCCGCCCGCACCGCCCGCATCATCAGCGAGCTCTAACTTGGGGTGGCCCAGCTGCTCCGTCCGCGCTGCGTCATCGGGGGACGCGGCGCTCCGTCTCCGACTGCCTTTCGCGCCACAGCCTGAGGCCTCATTTTGCCATCTAGGTTTGGAGCGAACGGCGCATCGGCCTTCGATCCGCAGCCCGGGGCGCCTTTTTGTCGCATGGTTCTGAAAGGTGCGACATTTTGGCCCCTCGGGCTGCGGTGTTAACCATGAAAAACAAAGTCGCAGCAAGAAAAGTACCAGTTCACAGCTTTGTTCCTTCAAACCTCTCCCCGGCAACCCGCAGCCAGACCGGCAAAAATGTCAGAACGAGGAGGGACGTCTGACAAAAATCGTTCTCGGGCTACGGCTGGCGGTGCTCATTATTGCCAGCAGGGGAGCCCCATGGCTGCTCGCAGGTGTTTGTGCTTTGCATCGAAGTCGCCTATGCGAAATCGGATCGGTTTGCCAAGTATGCGGGCAACCGAGAGTGCGATTTTCCTTGTTTCGCTAACCGAATTGAGCTGTAGTCGTCCCACGGTGATAATCCGGTAGTTCATGGCCTGCAGCGCCATGCGTTTAACGGCGTCTTCCTGCAGCTGTTCGGACGTAAGGTGCCGCTCGTCGCTGTCGTACTCGAGAACGAGCCTTTGGGCGGGCCAGCAAACGTCCGCGACATAGTACTCTTTTCGGGAGAGCGGGCGAGCGAGGCTGGTGAGCTCGATGGAGTAGTTCAGTGTCGGTCGGGCAAAGTGGTAGCCGCCGAGATGGTTGGGGAGCGTCATGAGAAGAGCGAGGGCTGCTTCTCTCGGCGAGGCAGCGTTATTGAGAATCCAAGGAGCGGCGCGTCTCGTCATGGCGCAGCCTCGTATGTCCCGATGGGCTAAAAGAGCTTCTCGAATGCGCTCGGATGAAGTAAGCGCGGGACGATTAAAGACGGTGTCGAAAGGGGGTGTTAGACCGTAGGTGCCGCAAAGGGCGCTTCCTTTGAAGATCACTTCGGCAAGATCGCGACTCCAGTTGCTTTGGAGAAAAGCGATCTCGGGGGAAGGAGCAAAAAGCCCTTGCTCGATACGCAAATAGCAATTTTGCCAAAGGGACTCCTCTGCAACATGGCAGCGCGCGTCTTTGAGATTGCGCTTTTGTTGACGCGAGGGAACGATGACATGAAAAGGCTTGCTCAGCCAAGGGAGCCTATCCTCTAGGTACTGAACGGCGGCAGCGTTGGGGGCGATGTCCTCCTGGTGGGCGATATCGAGCCACAGGGTGGGGAGAGAGGCGAAATCGCCGTGTTGATAGAAGTCGAGGGCGCTTAAGCCCCATAGTATCAGTTTCGACATTGGCCGTCCTTTTCCAATCGATGATGAAGCCGTATGGTGGTGAGGGGTTGCTGGCACGATCCCTCCGCGCTCCGCGCGTTCGAGCAGATTACTCTTTCCGAACCGCATTAATGACGCGAGAATGTCCCGGTTGGCTCCTCGCGCCAACCGTAGCGGAGTCGCATGGGGCGGCGGTGGGGCGTTCGGGCCAGCTCGCGGACCAGCTTGCGGATCGGCTCGCGGATCAACTCGCGAATCAAACCCTGAGAAGCTCCCCCTGAGAAAAGCGCACGAACTTCGTCTCGCGAATTTCTCGCTGTACCCCGCGGACGCGGTGCCCTCTGCTAATATGGATGCCACGGAAAAGACGCCGTTCGTCGGCGCTGAAAGACCGCTCGCTGGCGATGTGCCAGGAGCTCGCAGGCCGCAGACCTGCCAGCCAAGAGCTCGCGGGTCGCGGACCTATCAGTTGGCGCAGCCCCGTCGTGGGCATTTGCGGCAACGGGAATTCAGCGTAGCGTTTGGCGAGAAGGCGCGCGGCCGATGGGCAGCGCGCCCGGGTTAGACCCGCGCAAGGGGTGCGGGCGCCCTCTACTAGGAAGGCAGGTGGTCGCTCATGGCAGCTCCGGCTCCCGAACACGTCAGAAACATCGTCCTTGTGGGACAGGATGGCGCCGGCAAGACCTCGCTGGCCGAGGCCATGCTCTTCGTTTCCGGCAAGACGCCGCGCATGGGCACGACGCACGACGGCAAGTCGTACCTCGACTACGATCCCGAGGAAATCAAGCGCAAGTTCACCATTTCCACCTCCATCGCCCCCATCCCCTACAAGGACTACAAGATCAACGTGCTGGACACCTCCGGCCACCCCGACTTCATCGGCGACACGCTGGCCACCATGCAGGCGGCCGAAATGGCCCTGTTCGTGGTGGACGCCGTCGATGGTCCCCAGGTCATGACGACGAAGCTGTGGCGCGAGGCCGAGGACATGCGTCTGTCGCGCGCGGTGTACATCAACCACATCGATCGCGAGAACGCCAACTTCGACGCCGCCATGGCGCTGCTGCACGCCCGCTTCGGCGGCCGCTTGGGCGCGGTGACCATCCCCATCGGCCAGGCCGAGGAGTTCCAGGGCGTCATCGACATCATCCGCATGGAGGCCCGCTATTTCGAGGACGGCGGCGAGCGCGTGGAAGCGGTGGACACGCTGCCGGCGAAGTACCAGGAAGAAGCGCGCATCGCCCGCGACAAGCTGTGCGATCTGGTGGCCGAGGCCGACGACGAGCTTATGATGAAGTACCTCGAAGGCGAAGAGCAGCTCACCCAAGAGGAGCTGGAAGGCCTGCTGGACAAGGCTATCGCCCAGGAGCTCATCATCCCGGTGTTCGTGGGTTCCACCATCATCATGCAGGGTGTTCAGGGTCTTATGGAAGACATCTGCACCTATTTCCCGCACCCGAAGAGCCATGGCCGTTTCCGCATGGCCGACGACGTGACGGTGCGCATCGACGAGACGAAGCCCCCCTGCGCCTTCGCCTTCAAGACGGTGTCCGACCCGTTCGTCGGGCGCCTCACGTTCCTGAAGGTCATCTCCGGTTACCTGGAGCCGGGGCTCGAGCTCGTCTGCGGGCGCACCGGCAAGAAGGAGCGTCTCGGCAAGATCCAGGTCATGATGGGCAAAGAGGCCGTGGACGTGAAGAGCGCCAAGGCCGGCGACATCGTGGTCGTGCCGAAGCTCTCCGATGTGCGCGCGGGCGACACGCTCTCCTGCGAGGGCACCATCGCCATCGAGCCTCTGCCTTTGCCCGAGCCTTTGTACCCCGTGGCCATCGAGGCCGTGTCGAAGAAGGAAGAGGACAAGCTCGGCACCTTCCTCGCCCGTGCCGCCGAGGCCGATCCCACGCTGCGCATCACCCGTGACGAGGACACGCACCAGACCATCATCCACGCCATGGGCGAGGCCCAGGTGGATATGCTGCTCTCCCGCCTGAAGGAGCAGTCCGGCGTGGAGGCGAAGCTCGTGCCCGTGCGCATTCCCTACCGCGAGACCATCACCAAGCAGGCCGAGGCCCAGGGCCGTCACAAGAAGCAGACCGGCGGCGCCGGCCAGTTCGGCGACTGCTGGCTGAGGTTGGCCCCCATCCCCGGCGAGGGCTACGAGTTCGTGGACGAGATCAAGGGCGGCGCCATTCCCAATGGCCTCATTCCGGCCGTCGACAAGGGCGTGCGCGAGGCCATGGAAGAGGGCTTCCTGGCGGGATATCCCATGGTGGACATCAAGTGCACGGTGTTCGACGGCTCGTACCATTCCGTCGACTCCAACGAGATGGCTTTCAAGACCGCGGCCCGCATCGGCTTCCGCGCTTGCTGCCAGAACGCCGGCCCCATCATTCTGGAGCCCTGGGCCACTATGGAAGTGACCGTGGGCGAGGAGTACGCCGGCACCATCATGGGCGACATCTCCACGCGCCGCGGCCGCATCGTGGGTACCGATGCGGGCTTTGCGGCCGGCGAGACCGTCATCAAGATGCGCGCGCCCTATGCCGAGGTCATCAACTACACCAAGGATCTGCGCTCCATGACCCGCGGCTCCGGCTCCTACACGCTCACCTTGGAAGGCTACGAGCAGGCGCCGGCCGACGTGACGAAGAAGCTCGTGGAAGCCTACGAGGCCGCCCGCGCCGCCGGAAACTAACGGCATTCTCATAGCAGAATGGGACGGAGCGAAAACGCTCTGCCCCATCCCACAAGGGCGGACTTCGGTCCGCCCTTTTCGTTGCGCGAGAGCGTGGCGCTCCAATCCGTAGGGGCAGACCTTGGTCTGCCCTCCTCAAGCGCGGCGCCCTCACCTGAGGAGGGGCGACCAAGGTCGCCCCCTACGGAGGACGGAACGCAACAACGCCCAGCTCCGAGCCCTATTTTCCAGAAAATTTCCATGGCTTGTAAAAATTTTTCTTGACTCGGCCTTCACGCCGTAGTATTTTAGCAAATTGCAACTTTTTTGCAGATTTGCGATGGACGTGAAGGAGGAACAGCCTCGTGGCAATGGATAAGAAATCCGCTCCCACCAGCCTTTACAGGGATCGCCGAAGCTTCGCGAAGATTCCCGACGTCATGGACGTCCCGAACCTGATCGCTATCCAGACGGAAAGCTTCGACTGGTTCAAGAACGAGGGCTTGGCCCAGGCGTTCGCCGATGTGTGCCCGATTGAGAACAACACCGGCGACATGTGCGTGGAATTCGGTAAGCACGAGTTCGGCGAGCCCAAGTACACGGTGGACGAATGCAAGGAGAAGGACGTCACCTATCAGGCGCCGCTCTTTGTGGAGATCCGCTTCATCAACCGTGAGACCGGCGAGATCAAGGAGCAGGAGGTGTTCATGGGCGACTTCCCGCTCATGACGCCGCGCGGCACCTTCATCATCAACGGCACCGAGCGCGTGGTCGTCTCCCAGCTCGTGCGCTCCCCGGGCGTGTACTTCGCCTCTGAGCGCGACAAGACCTCCGACAAGACCATCTATAACGCGAAGGTCATCCCTTCCCGTGGTGCCTGGCTCGAGTTTGAAACCGATAAGCGCGACCTGCTCTCCGTGCGCATCGACCGCAAGCGCAAGCAGCCGGCCACCCTGCTCGTGCGCGCCCTCGGCCTGGCCGAGACCCGCGAGGAGATCATCGAGCTTCTGGGCTCCTCCGAGATGGTGCTGCGCACGCTCGACCGCGACCCCGCCACCACCAAGGAAGAGTCGCTCATCGAGCTGTACAAGCGCTTCCGCCCCGGCGAGCCGCCGACGATCGATTCCGCCCGCACGCTGCTCGACGGCCTGTTCTTCAACCCGCAGCGCTACGACTTGGCCAAGGTCGGTCGCTACAAGATGGACAAGAAGCTCGGCTTCACCCCCGAGGAGAACGACTCCTCCACGCTGACCAATGAGGACATCATCCGCACGATGCGCTACATCATCGGTCTGCACAACGGCGACGAGGGCTTCGTCACCGACGACATCGACCACTTCGGCAACCGCCGCATCCGTTCCGTGGGCGAGCTGATCCAGAACCAGTTCCGCATCGGATTGTCGCGTATGGAGCGCGTGGTGCGCGAGCGCATGTCCATGCAGGAGCCCGACGAGATCACGCCGCAGTCGCTCGTGAACATCCGTCCCATCGTGGCTGCCATCAAGGAGTTCTTCGGAAGCTCCCAGCTCTCGCAGTTCATGGACCAGTCCAACCCCGCCGCCGGCATTACGCACAAGCGCCGTCTGTCGGCTCTGGGCCCGGGCGGTCTGTCCCGCGAGCGCGCCGGCTTCGAGGTGCGCGACGTCCACACCTCCCACTACGGCCGCATGTGCCCCATCGAGACGCCTGAAGGCCCGAACATCGGCCTTATCGGCTCTCTGGCCACCTATGGCCGCATCAACCCCTACGGCTTCATCGAGACGCCCTACCGTCGCGTGATCGACGGCAAGGTGACCGACGAGATCGACTACCTGACCGCCGATGAGGAAGAGAACTTCACCATCGCCCAGGCCAACGACTTGTTCGATCTGGAAACCCGCGAGTTCGGCTACACCGACGAGGACGGCGTCTTCCACAAGTCCGCCCGCGTGCTCGCCCGTACCACCGACACCAACGGCGTGTTCGGCGAGGCCATGGACGTGCCGCCGGAGATGGTCAACTACATGGACGTGTCGCCGCGCCAGATGACCTCCGTGGCTACCTCGCTCATTCCGTTCCTCGAGCACGACGACGCCAACCGCGCCCTCATGGGCTCGAACATGCAGCGCCAGGCTGTGCCGCTGCTGCGCCCGAGCGCTCCGCTCGTAGGTACCGGCATCGAGCACCGCATCGCGGTGGACTCCGGCGAGATCCTCGTGGCCCAGCGCCCCGGCGTGGTCGACTATGTGGACGGCCAGACCATCATCATCCTGAACGACGACGGCGAGTACGACGAGTACCTCATTCCGAAGTTCCAGCGCTCCAACCAGTCCGGCTGCATCAACCACCGTCCCATCGTCCGCAAGGGCGACGAGGTGCAGGCCGGCGACGTACTGGCCGACGGCCCGTCCTGCGACGGCGGCGAGCTGGCGCTCGGCCAGAACCTCATGATCGCCTACATGCCGTGGGAAGGCTACAACTACGAGGACGCTATCATCGTGTCCGAGCGCGTCGTGGCCGAGGACCTGCTGACCTCCATCCACATCTCCGAGTACGAGGTGGACGCCCGCGATACGAAGCTGGGCCCCGAGGAGATCACCCGCGAGATCCCCAATATCTCCGAGGACATGATTTCCGACCTGGACGCCGGCGGCATCATCCGCGTGGGCGCCGAGGTGTTCCCGGGAGACGTGCTGGTGGGCAAGGTCACCCCGAAGGGCGAGACCGAGCTCACCGCCGAGGAGCGCTTGCTTCGCGCCATCTTCGGCGAGAAGGCCCGCGAGGTGCGCGATACGTCGCTGAAGGTGCCCCACGGCTCCGGCGGCCGCGTCATCGGCATCTACCGCTCCTCCCGCGAGGCCGGCGATGATCTGGCCCCCGGCGTGAACGAGCTCGTGCGCATCTACGTCGCTCAGAAGCGCAAGGTGCAGCAGGGCGACAAGCTGTCTGGCCGTCACGGCAACAAGGGCGTTATCTCCCGCGTGCTGCCGGTCGAGGACATGCCCTACCTCGCCGACGGCACCCCGATCGACGTCATCCTGAACCCCCTGGGCGTTCCGTCTCGTATGAACGTCGGCCAGCTGCTCGAGAACCACCTCGGCTGGGCCGCCAAGTGGGGCTGGTCGGACGCCGAGGAAACCGACGAGGTCGTGGAGGGCCCGATGTACGTGGCCACGCCCGTGTTCGACGGTGCCACCGAGGAAGAGATCTCGGACGCCATCGAGAAGGCGAACCGCAACCTCATCAACATGAACCATGCGAAGTACGGCGACATGGCCCGCGACGAGCTGGTGCCCCAGCTGACGCGCACCGGCAAGACGTGGCTGTACGACGGCCGCACCGGTGAGAAGTTCCGCGAGCCCATCACCGTCGGCCAGACCTACATCCTGAAGCTCGGCCACATGGTGGACGACAAGATTCACGCCCGCTCGACCGGCCCCTACAGCCTCATCACCCAGCAGCCCCTCGGCGGCAAGGCCCAGTTCGGCGGCCAGCGCTTCGGCGAGATGGAGGTGTGGGCGCTGTACGCCTACGGCGCCTCCAACGTGCTGCAGGAGATCCTCACGGTGAAGTCCGACGACACGTCGGGCCGCGTGAAGAGCTACGAGGCCATCGTGAAGGGCGAGAACATCCCGGCGCCGGAGGTGCCCGAGTCCTTCAAGGTGCTCGTGAAGGAAATGAAGTCCCTGTGCTTGAACGTCGAGCTCGAGGGCCACGATATGCAACCCATCAGCGAGGACGAGATCGAGGACTACAGTGCCGACCAGGCGCTTTACGCCGCACTTGCCGCTGATGCCAAGAAGACCGAAGACGAAGAGGCCAACGCCATCGATGCCCTGGCTGCCGAGCTGGGCGACCTGATGAGCGGTCTTGAGTCCGACCTGAACACCGACCTCATCGGTGGCGGAGAGGAGGCCTAACCCCATGACGGAATTCGACGTCAACAACTTCGACGCCCTGCGCATTTCGCTCGCTTCCGCCGAGGACGTGCGCAGCTGGTCCCGCGGCGAGGTGAAGAAGCCCGAGACCATCAACTACCGTACCTTGAAGCCTGAGAAGGACGGCCTGTACTGCGAGAAGACCTTCGGTCCCACCAAGGACTGGGAGTGCGCCTGCGGCAAGTACAAGCGCGTTCGCTTCAAGGGTATCGTCTGCGAGCGCTGCGGCGTGGAGGTCACCCGCTCCAAGGTGCGCCGCGAGCGCATGGGCCACATCGAGCTGGCCGCGCCCGTGAGCCACATCTGGTACTTCAAGGGCTCCCCGTCGCGTCTGGGCTACCTTCTGGACATTCCGCCGAAGGAGCTTGAGAAGGTTCTGTACTTCGCCAGCTCCATCATCACCTCGGTGGATAAAGAGGCCCGCGAGGAGGACATCGACGACTTGCGCGACGAGCTGGCCGCCGACATGGAAGAGCTGGACGCCGAGCGCGACCGCCTCATCGAGGCCACCCGCAAGCTGTCCACCGACTACGTGCCCGAGGAGGACGATTTCGTCGACGACCTCGATGACGACGAGCGCTTGACCCCCGAAGAGGTGGAAGAGGAGATCGCCGACATTTACGAGGAGTTCAACGAGCGCAAGGCCCTGCGCCAGGACGCGTTCGACGCCTTCCTGAAGATCGAGCCGAAGCAGCTCATCGGCGACGAGGCCCTTTACCGCGAGATGCGCGCGAACTACCGCGACTACTTCACTGGCGGCATGGGCGCCGAGTCGGTGCGCGACCTTCTGGACGCCATGGATCTGGAGGCGACCTCTGAAGAGCTGCGCGAGGTCATCGCCACGGGCAAGGGCCAGAAGCGCGCCAAGGCCGTGAAGCGCCTGAAGGTGGTGGATGCGTTCCTCAAGTCGGACAACAAGCCTTCCGACATGATCCTGGACGTCATCCCGGTCATTCCGCCCGATCTGCGCCCCATGGTGCAGCTCGACGGCGGCCGCTTCGCCACGTCGGATCTGAACGATCTGTACCGCCGCGTCATCAACCGCAACAACCGCCTGAAGCGCCTGCTCGACCTCGGTGCTCCCGAGATCATCATCAACAACGAGAAGCGCATGCTGCAGGAGGCCGTGGACTCGCTGTTCGACAACGGCCGTCGCGGTCGCCCCGTGACCGGCCCCGGCAACCGTCCGCTGAAGTCCATCTCCGATATGCTCAAGGGCAAGCAGGGCCGCTTCCGCCAGAACCTGCTCGGCAAGCGCGTCGACTACTCCGGCCGTTCCGTTATCGTCGTCGGCCCGTCGCTGAAGCTGCACCAGTGCGGTCTGCCTCAGCAGATGGCGCTGGAGCTGTTCAAGCCCTTCGTCATGAAGCGCCTGGTCGAGCTTGAGTATGCCGCCAACATCAAGGCCGCCAAGCGTGCCGTCGATCGCGGTGCCAGCTACGTGTGGGACGTGCTGGAAGAGGTCATCGTCGACCATCCGGTGCTGCTGAACCGCGCACCAACCCTGCACCGTCTGGGCATCCAGGCCTTCGAGCCGGTGCTCGTCGAGGGCAAGGCCATCAAGCTGCATCCGCTCGTCTGCACCGCCTTCAACGCCGACTTCGACGGCGACCAGATGGCTGTGCACGTGCCGCTGGGCGCCGAGGCTCAGGCCGAGGCCCGCGTGCTGATGCTGTCCTCTAACAACATCAAGTCCCCGGCCCACGGCCATCCGCTGACCGTGCCGACCCAGGACATGATCATCGGCCTGTACTACCTGACGGCCATGCGCGACGGCTTCCCCGGCGAGGGTCGCATGTTCATCGATTTCGATGACGCCCTGAACGCCTACGACGCCCGCGCCGATCTGGACCTGCAGGCCAAGATCCAGGTGCGTCTGCCCTACAACACGAAGGTGGCCACCGCCTTCGGCGTGTTCGAGGACCACAAGGAAGGCGAGCGCATCGAGACCTCGGTCGGCCGCATCATCTTCAACGATGTGCTGCCGCCGGACTATCCCTTCCTGAACTATGAGATGAACAAGAAGGAGATCAGCCGCCTGGTCGAGGACGTCACCAACACCTACGATCTGTCCGAGGTGCCGCCGATTCTCGACGGTCTGAAGGACGCCGGTTTCCACTACGCCACCCGCGCCGGTGTTACCGTGTCGGTGTACGACGCCACCATCCCGCCCTCCAAGCCGGCCATTCTCGCCCAGGCCGATGAGCGCGTCGCCGCCATCGACGAGGACTACGAGATGGGCCTCATGTCCAACGAGGAGCGCCACAAGCAGGTCGTCGACATCTGGAACGATGCCAACGAGGAAGTCGGCGAGGCCATGGCGGAGAACTTCGACAAGTTCAACCCCATCTACATGATGGCCTTCTCCGGCGCCCGAGGCAACATCAAGCAGATTCGCCAGCTCGCCGGTATGCGCGGCCTTATGTCCGACCCGAAGGGCGAGATCATCGACCGTCCGATTAAGGCGAACTTCCGCGAGGGTCTGTCCGTTCTGGAATACTTCATTTCCACCCACGGCGCCCGCAAGGGCCTGGCCGACACGGCGCTTCGTACCGCCGACTCGGGTTACCTGACCCGTCGTCTGGTGGACGTGGCCCAGGACGTCATCATCCGCGAGATCGACTGCGGCACCACCGAGGGCGTGCCCTACCGTGTGCGCAACGAGAAGAACGAGGTGGACGAGAACCTCATCGGCCGCTGCCTTCTGGAAGATGTGGTGGCGCCCGAGACCGGCGAGATCCTCGCCGAGGCCGGTACCTACTTGCACTCCATGGCTCAGCTGCGCGAGCTTGATGCGGCCGGCATCGAGGAGGTCACGATCCGTACGATCATGACCTGCCATGCCGAGCACGGCGTCTGCCAGAAGTGCTACGGGTGGGATCTGGCCACTGCCCGTCCGGTGAACATCGGCACGGCGGTGGGCATCATCGCCGCCCAGTCCATCGGCGAGCCCGGCACCCAGCTGACGATGCGTACGTTCCACACCGGCGGCGTTGCCGGCGAGGACATCACCCATGGTCTGCCCCGTGTTCAGGAGCTGTTCGAGGCCCGCAAGCCCAAGGGCCAGGCGGTGCTCGCGGAAATCTCCGGCACCATGCAGGTCACCGGCGACAAGATGTCGAAGACCATCACCATCCACGACCAGGAGGGCAACTACCGCGAGTACGTGGTGAGCGCCCGTGCCCAGCTTCTGCCGGGCGTGTTTGACGGGTGCGAGGTGCGCGTGGGCCAGCAGCTGACCAAGGGTTCCGTGAACCCCCACGACCTTTTGCGCCTCACTGATCCGAACACGACGCTGCGCTACATCGTGGGCCAGGTTCAGGACGTGTACGTGTCCCAGGGCGTGGATATCAACGACAAGCACATCGAGGTCATCGCGCGCCAGATGCTGCGCAAGGTGGCCGTGCTTGATGCCGGCGACTCCGACTTCCTGCCGGGCCGTCAGGTGAACCGCTTCGAGTTCGAGAAGGTGGCCAACGAGCTGATCGCCGAGGGCAAGGAGCCGCCGGTGGGCCAGCCGCTGCTGCTCGGCATCACCAAGGCGTCGCTGGCAACGGATTCGTGGCTGTCCGCCGCGTCGTTCCAGGAGACCACCAAGGTGCTCACCGACGCCGCCATCGAGGGCAAGACCGATCACTTGGCCAGCCTGAAGGAGAACGTCATCATCGGCAAGCCCATTCCCGCCGGCACGGGTCTGCGTCGCTACCGCGATGTGGGTCTCACCTACAAGGGCCGTCCGGTGGAGAAGGTCACCGGGGACGCGCTGCCCGACTTCGCGCCGGATGCGCTGCGCGAGATCGAGGATCTGCTGCCCCAGCCTCAGGATTGGTCGCTCGACAGCGACGGCTACTTCAACTCCTCGGGCTCGTTCGGTGGCTACTACAGCGCTCTTTCGGGGCACCGCGGCCACAACCTGTCCGACGAGGACGCGCGCCTGTACATCTACGACGATCTGGGCGTGTCCCAGCGCTGGGCGAACAAGTTCTCCGAGGCGGGCATCGAGACCGTGGCCGACCTGCTGGGTCATACCGAGGAGGATCTGCTGCGCATCGAGGGCATCGGCGTGAAGGCCATCGAGGAGCTGAAGGAGGGCTTGGCGGCCCGCGACCTCATGCACGTCATCGAGGACGACCTGGCGGCTTCTTCCGACGACATGAGCCAGCTGCTCGACATGGTGTTCTCGCCTGACGACACCATCCTCATCGGCGGCGACGAGCCCCCGACGTTCAACACCGACGGCGAGGAGATGCTCGGCGAGGCCCTGCCTCCGCGCTCCTACCAGCGCAACCTTGAGGAGCTGGACGCGCTACTCGGTAACATGGGCGGCTTGAGCTCCCTCGGCTTCGGCTTCACCAGCGCCGAGGACGAAGCGGCTTCCAACCAGGCCATGGAAGACGGCGAGGAGTAAATTGGTTTCGCCTGTCCTTGCGAAGCATCACTGACTTCCTTGGACGAACTCGGGAGTTTTCTATTGGGGCGACCTTCGGGCCGCCCCTTTTTTGTGTTTGCTGTTCCCGCGGGGCGCCAAATGGCCAAAAAGTAGCTGCCAGCTGGCAGCTAGGTACCTGTTTTTGACCATGGAGGCTATAGCGACGAAATCAGGCTGGCTGCTCGGAAAGTATTCCCAGGTCAGTGCGTCGACGAATATTGGTACAAAGCAAGCCGCCTTTTCGGTTTGCAGCTAACGACCGATAATTGACCAAAACGTCGCTTCAAGCTCTTCGAACTTGCAGCTGACATTCGGAATTTGGCCACTGAGCGCAGCTTTCCTTTGTGCACGGCTACTCGCTGTCGACCAGGGTGCCGCCTTTGCCATGGTTGAGGATGATCTTGCGAGCGCGGGTGTAGGCGTCCAGGGCCGGCTGCACGCGTTCGTAGTTGTCCTTCTTGTAGATGGCGTACAGTCGGAAGGCCGCATCGTCGTCGGTCACGGGAAGCACCGTCACGCGGGAGAAGTCCGACAGGTAGCGCAGCTGGGGCATGGATGCCTGCAGGATCATGACGTCTTCCACACCCAGCGGAATAGCGCAGTAGTTCATGTAGGTGCGCCCGAGTACCGCCCGGGTGCGGGGCGTGTAGCCGTGCTCTTGGCAGACGCGTTCGATGTTGGTCCAGCCCGACAAGGCATAGCTGTCGGCGAATTTCACGAAGCGGTAGCTGCGCAGATCGTCCATGGTCACCGACTTCATAGAGGCCAGGGGGCTGTCCATAGAGACCATGGCAACGAAGGGCGAACGAATGAGCGGAATGTAGGCAAGTCCCAAATTATCGAGCTTGTCCAGTTCGGCATAGGCCAGCAAGATGTCGGCATCGCCTTCCACCAATTGCTCCAGGTAGTTCGTATCGTTCAGGCTGTTGTAACTGGCAGGAGCCTCGCCCTCGACGCCGAGCACGGCGGCGGCTGCGCTCCCTATGACTCCTGGGACGACTTCGTGGCCGCCTACCAGGAGCACGGCACCTGGAACATGAAGGAAGTGTTCCCGGACGACTGGGGCTCCTACCGCCGCTACGAGATCGGCCAGGCCTACCGCAAGGCGCCGTATCAGCAGCCGACGAAGCTGGACATCAACATTCCCGGCTTCCCCACGCCGACCATGAAGCACGAGCTGTGGGCCACCACCATCGAGTCCCACTTCCCTGAGGGCTCCGACGGCCCCGAGGTGACGCCGGGCTTCCACACCGAGGCTCTGCCCTACTACGTGGAGGGCATCCACTCCCGGGTGCGCGACGCGGAAACCTACGAGGAGTACCCGATCCTCTGCATCACCGGCCGTCGCATCCCCGTGTACTTCCACAGCGAGCATCGCCAGCTGCCCTGGTGCCGCGAGCTGTGGCCGGTGCCCCGCATGGAGATCAACCCGGAGACAGCCGCCGAACTCGGTCTGGAGCAGGGCGACTGGGCCTGGATCGAGAGCCCCTGGGGCAAGGTGCGCCAGACCGTGGACCTCTACTACGGCATCGCGCCCGGCACCATCAACTGCGAGCATCAGTGGTGGTATCCGGAGCTGGCCCAGGCCGACAAGGGCTTCAAACTGTCCTGCATCAACTGCATCGTCGACCGCACGGCCCAGGACAAGTACAACGGCTCGTCCACGGTGCGCGGCTATCCGGTGAAGGTGTACAAGGCCACGCCCGAGAACAGCCCCTTCGGCAACCCCGTGCCCTGCGGCAACGACGGCACCGAGATCATCCACGACTCGTCCGATCCGCGCCTGAAGCTGTGGGCCATTGGCGCCGAGGGCATTCACCCCGATAAGTTCGACGCGTAAGAGAAAGGAGTGGGAGAAATGACACAGCTTGCTATTTGCACCGACCTCGACCGGTGTGTGGGATGCCTCGCTTGCAGCGTGTCCTGCAAAGTGGTCAACGGCGTGCCCATCGGCAATTTCTGGAACAAGACCCTGCGCGTGGGCCCCACCCCCAAAGAGGGCGGTTCCGGCCAGTTTCCGGATGTCGAAACCTACTTTTTGAACGTGCAGTGCCAGCACTGCGAGAACCCCCAGTGCGTGTCGGTGTGTCCCACCGAGGCGTCGCACAAGTTGCCCGACGGCACCATTCAGATTGACAAGTCGAAGTGCATCGGCTGCCAGTTCTGCGTCATGAGCTGCCCCTACGGCGTGCGCTACCTCAACGAGGAAGAGGGCGTCGTGGAGAAGTGCACGCTGTGCCAGCAGCGCACGGCCCAGGGCGAGCTGCCCCAGTGCGTGAGCCAGTGCTGCGGCATGGCCCGCTGGTACGGCGATGCCGAGCAGGGTATCGAGTCCTTCGAGGGCCCGCGCGGCGAGCGGTTGGGCGACTTCGTGAACGACTTCACCGAGGATCAGGTGTACAAGCTCACCGACGTGGGCAACGGACCGAGCATGTTCTACATCATGCGCAACATCAAGTGGCAGGGGGTCGAGTAGCCCATGGAAATTCAAATCCCGCTCGTCATCTTCACGAGCTTTCTGGCCTGGGCCGCGGGCATCTTCGGCACCCAGTGCATCCTCGCGCTGCAGAAGCGCGGCGGTGCGGTGCAGCTGCCGGCGCTCATCTGCTCGGCTGTGGTGCTCGTGGTGGGCGGCATTGCCGTCGTGTTCCATCTGACCCACCCGTTCAACCTGTTCAACGGGTTCGGACACATCACCTCGGGCATCACCCAGGAGCTCATCGCCATTGTGCTTCTGGCGGTGGTCATGGTGCTGTTCTTCCTGATGCTGCGCCGCTCCGAGGATGACACGGTGCCCCAGTGGCTGGCCGTGGTGGGCATCGTGGTGGTGCTCGTGCTCATCGTGGCCATGGGCCACAGCTACATGATGCCGTCGCTGCCCGCCTGGGACACGGTGCTGCAGCTGCTGTCGCTTCTGGGCGCGGCCTGCGTCATGGGCCCGGCCACTGTGGCTTTCATCGGTGCCGCGAAGGGCGTCGAGATCGAGGGCATCGGCCTTCTTACGGTCATCGGCGCGGCTGTGAATGCCGTGCTCTCGGCGGCCTACATGTTCGCCATGGAGGCCTCGAGCGTCACCTTCCAGTCCTTCCAGTACTACTTCGACCCGACGCACCCGAACGTGGCTATGGCCAACCCGGCCAATGTGTCGCTGTTCACGGGCGACTCGCTGGCAGCCCTCGTGGTGGCGGTCATCGCCCTGGTGGTCGCCCTCGTCGGCGCGCTTTTGGGCAAGAAGCAGGGAGCGTGGAAGGTATGGGGCGCCGTGGTCGCCATCGCCGGTTTGGTGTGCGCCGTGGCTCTGCGCATCATGATGTACACCATGGGCGAGACCCTGTTCATGCTGTACTAGCGGGCTTCGGGGAGGCCGCGTGCGCGTGCGCCTCTCCGCCCTTCGAGAAATGAGACAAGGAGGTTCTCATGCGAGGAATATACAAGCGGGCCGGCCTGGCGCTTGCCGCCGGAGCGCTCGCGCTCGGCCTCGCCGGATGCGCTACGGAAAGCGCGCCGGTGAGCGACCCTTCCAAGGGCGACAACACCCAACTGGCCTATACCGGTGCCGAGTCCGCCGACGAGCAGAGCTTCGATACGGTCACTTTCGGCAGCTACCAGGGTCAGGACATCACGTGGCTTGCGCTTGCCGAGGAGAACGGCAAGACGCTGCTCATCAGCGAGTCGGTGCTGGATGCCGTGCCCTACGACAACACGGCCGAGCCGTACCAGTGGTCGGTGCAGTCGCCGCGCCCTCAGAAGGACGTGGAATGGGCGACGAGCTCGATTCGCACGTGGCTGAACGGCGAGTTTTTGAATGCGGCCTTCAGCGCCGATGAGAAGGGCGCCATCGCCGCCACGACACTCGCCGATACGAAGAACAACGTGTCCCATACGGCGGCCACGGCGGCGGACCCTTCGGTGCATGCGGCCGAAGAGACGACTGACCAGGTCTTCCTGCTGAGCCTGGCCGAGGCGAAACAGTACTTCGCCAACAACGCGGCTCGCGTGGCCCATCCCACCGACTACGCCGTGAAGCAGGGCGTCTACGTGGGCGTGGCGAGCAACGACGAGCAGCCTGACGGCGCGGCGGCCTGGTGGCTGCGCTCCAACGGCTACTACGCCGGCTACGCCTCGGTGGTGACCGACGACGGCTACGTGCACGGCGACGGCTACCGCATGGCCGGCGAGCTGCACGACGGCTTCGACGACCACGGAAGCGAGCTTAAGAGCACGCTCGGCGGCAACATTGGCGTGCGTCCCGCCATCTGGGTGGAGACGAGCGCGCTTTCCTAGAAGCGCCGGGAATGGGGGCGGCTGGTTGATCGGTCGCTCCCATTCCTGTTGGTAAGTCCGAGAGAGGAGGATGAGCATGGCTGGTGGAAATTCGCTGACGCGGCGCACGCTGTGTATCGGCGTGGGCGCTACCGTGGCCATGGCCGGGCTGGGGGCGCTGCGCTATGTGGGCAGCGAGCCGCTCGTGCGGCCGCCGGGAGGACAGGACGAGGAGAACCTGGTGTCCCGCTGCGTGCACTGCTACCGCTGCATCGAGGCGTGCCCCGAGAAGGTGATCGTGGCTGCCTCTCTTGATGCGGGCGTGCTGAACATGCGCACGCCGCGCATGGAGTTCTCCGACTGCTACCCTGGTCAGCTGGATGATTTCCGCTACTGCGACTTCTGCGCCGAGCGCAACGGAGGCGTGCCGCTATGCGCCGCCGTGTGTCCTTCCGGGGCTCTGCAGCTTCCCGCCGATTACGCCCCCGAAACCGAGGTCATCGGCGTGGCGATGCTGAATACCGAGACGTGCATCGCCTACCGCAGCAGCTTCTGCGCCTTCTGCCATGACGTGTGCATCCAGGTGCGCGGCGAGGAAGACGCGGCTATCTATTACCAGAACGCCGACGCGACCGACGCTTTGGACACGCGGCTGCCCGTGGTGGATCCGACGAAGTGCAACGGTTGCGGCGCCTGCGAGGCCGTGTGCGTGTCGGCCCAGGCCGGTTCCACTATGAACGCCTCGGAACGCGCCATTGTCGTGAAGCCGCTGGAAGGGTAGGGGATCGTCATGAAGTTCAAGAATGCGCGCACTGCGGTGGCCGCGGTGGCTTTTGCGGCGCTGGCCGTCTGCCTTATTGCCGGCGTGGCCACGGGAACCTGGTGCGGATTCGGGGCGAACGACATCGCGGTTCTGTGCCCGGTGGGCGCGCTGCTATCCATGGTGGCGGCCAAGACCCTCATCCCGCGTGCGGTGCTGAGCATCGTGGTGGCCATCGCCCTCGTGCTGCTTTTGGGCCGCCTGTTCTGCGGCTGGATCTGCCCCGTGACCCTGTGGCGCCGAGTGAAGGAGTTCTTCAAGCCCGTGAAAACGCGCGAGCAGGAGGCGGAGGCCCTCTCTCAAGCGAACCAGGCCCTCGCCGCCGAGGAGATCGCAGCGCTGAAAGAGGCGTCGGCGACTCACGACTGCGCCGCCTGCGGAGCCTGCCACGCCAAGCGCAACGCGCCTTTCGACTCGCGCCATGCGGTGCTCGGCGGTGCGCTGCTGACGACGGCTGTGTTCGGGTTCCCCGTGTTCTGCCTCGTCTGCCCCGTGGGGCTCTCCTTCGCGGCCGTGGCCCTGTTGGTGAGCTTGTTCGGCTCGGGCGATTTGAACTGGTCGCTGCTGTTCGTGCCGGTCATGCTCGTCATCGAGCTGGTATTCCTGCGCAAGTGGTGCGGCCGCTTCTGTCCCATCTCGGCGTTCATGAGCCTCTTCTCCCGCTTCAGTCGCACGGGCATGCCGGTCATCGACAACGAGCGCTGCCTGGAAACAGCCAAGAGCACCCCTTGCAGCCGCTGCGCCACGGCCTGCACCTTCGATGTGAACCTGCGTCATCCCGATTTGGGCGAGCTGCCCCTGCACGACTGCGCCCGCTGTGGCGACTGCATCGACGCGTGCCCCACGAGCGCCATTTCCTTCCGCGCCGTCAGCGGCAAGCCCGTTCCCTTCGCCGATGCCCTCTCCACGGTGCGCTCCGGTGGCAAGGCGAAAACGTCTGCCGCACCGGCTTTGGACGATTTGGAACCCGAAGAAGCGTAAGGGCGCTTTCGCCTGCGGGCATCTTCTCCGAGCGATCGTACCGGTCGATCCCGTAGGGGCAGACCTTGGTCTGCCCTCCAAAGACGGCATCATGCCCGAGACCTAGGGGCGACCAAGTTCGCCCCCTGCGAGGAGCGCGCATAGGGTATTTTCAAAACCTGTGATTTTTATCAGGGGCGGCTTTCGGGCCGCCCTTGCTTTTGCAGGCGGGTATCATAGAACGAAACATCATGGTGGCTGGTCGAGAGAAAGTGCTGCATTCAATGGTCAACAAGACGTTCATCCCCGAAGGCGAGGCGGCCCCGGCCTCGCAGATTGGCGCGACGTTGGAGGCGCTCGCTGCCACTATCGCCGCGCGTCGCGACGCCGATGAGGCGAGCTACACCTACCGGCTTCTGACTGGCAACGTCGACGGCGTGCTGAAGAAGGTCATGGAAGAGTCCGGGGAGGTGGCTCTGGCCGCCAAGGACGTAGAGGGCTGGGCGACGTCCTCGCTCGCGGCGGCTGTGGCGTTGGAGGCGACTGAGGCTGGCGGGACGACTACCGGTGCGGAGACGGCTGACGGCGGCGCCGACTTCCCCCTTTCCGTCCAGCTGCCCCCGGAGTACGGCGAGGCGGTCGATCATCTGCGCTACGAGGCCGCCGATGTGGTGTATCATCTTCTCGTCGTGCTGGAGCGCTACGGCATCACGCTCGACGAGTTTGCTGCCGAGCTGAACAATCGCATGACCGAAGGAGAGCGGCCGCACGGCGCCGTTCGCTTGCACGACGAGTTCGTACGACGCGGAAAGTAGCGTTCAGCTGCAGGTCTTGTGCGGGGAAGAGACGGGAATCTCGCGGCAGCCTGAGCGAGCGAAACGGTATGAAGAACTTCGGGGGAGCCCCCGAGTTGAAGGAAAGAAGGATTTCATGGCCCGACTGTTTGGAACTGATGGCGTGCGCGGTATCGCAAATGTGGAGCTGACCTGCGAGATGGCCTATCGTCTCGGCCAGGCCGCCGCCATCTATCTCGGCAAGACTATCGTTGTGGGTCGCGACACGCGCCGCTCCGGCGACATGCTGGGCGCCGCCCTTTCCGCGGGCATCATGAGTGCCGGTGGTACCGTGCTCGAGGCAGGCATCATCCCCACGCCGGGCGTGGCCCTGCTCGTGCGCGAAATGCGCGCGGCGGGCGGCGCGGTCATCTCCGCCTCTCACAATCCGCCGGAGTACAACGGCATCAAGTTCTTCGACGCCCAGGGTTTCAAGCTGCCCGACGCCGTGGAAGACGAGATCGAGGCCTTCATCGTCAACGGTGGATTGGAAGGCGAGGTCGCTGCCGCCGAGGAGGCTGCCTGGAGCGCCGCTCAAGCCGCTGCGCCCGATGCTCCCGCCGATGCGACGAGCTATCTGGCTTCCGAAATCAAGATGCCTGCTGGTGCCGAGGTGGGCGTGGTCATTCCGCTGGAAAACGCTTGCGACATTTACATCGATCATGCAGCCCGTTCCATCGAGGAGCAGGGCATTTCCTTCAAGGGCCTGCGCATCGCTTTGGATACGGGTCACGGTGCTTCCTCGCTCACGTCCCCGGAGGCTCTGCGGCGGTTGGGCGCCGAGGTGAGCGTCATCAACGATGATTTCGACGGCATGGACATCAACGTGCGGTGCGGCTCCACTCATCTCGAGCCCCTGCGCGCGCTTATGGCCGAGACGGGTGCCGATGTGGGTATTGCGCATGATGGCGATGCTGACCGCGTCATGCTCATGGCGCCCGATGGCACCGAGATCGACGGCGATATGGTGGAAGCGGTCTGCGCGCTCGATATGCGCGAACGCGGCGTGCTGGCCGGCGACACGGTTGTGTCCACGGTGATGTGCAACTTCGGTTTCGTGCGCGCCATGAAAGAGATGGGCATCAACGTGGTGCAGACCAAGGTAGGCGACCGCTACGTTCTGGAGGCCATGCGCGAGCACGGCTACTCCATCGGCGGCGAGCAGTCCGGCCACATGATTCTGCTCGATCACAACTCCACGGGCGACGGCCTCATGACGGCCTGCCAGTTCTTGGCGGCGGTCATCCGTTCCGGCAAGCCCGTGGCCGAGGCCATCCAGGTCATGGAGAAGATGCCGCAGACCCTGATTAACGTGCGTGTGAACGACAAGCATGCTGTGGAGGACAGCGCCGAGGTGGCCGCTGCCGTGGCCTCCGCTGAGGAGGCACTCGGCGAGGACGGCCGCGTGCTTCTGCGCCCGAGTGGCACCGAGCCGGTGGTGCGCGTGATGGTGGAGGCGGTTGATCCGGCCGCCGCGCAAGCGCACGCCGAGGCCATCGCCGCCGTGGTGGAAGCCTGCGCGTAAGGCGAAGGCGACCGACAGGCCCTGTTTTCGAGAACAACGCAGTAAATGCCAGTTCGACCCCGTAATGGTAAGAGTGTCAGTCCCGTTTCTTACCAAAGCGAGGTCGAACTGGCATTTTCGCCCCTCAATCGTCTCCCCTTCTTGCCAAAGCGGGGTCGAACTGGCATTTACTTGGGAGATTTCGAAAATGATTTTGCTCGTCGGAATCATAAGGCTCGCTCGATTATGTTCTTCTATAAGCGAATAGCTCATTGATTTCGCTTTGGCAACAGAACGCGGCATCGCTGTTAACCTGGGGTTATTTACAAGGAGTCACCGTTACACTGTCGTTATTTCTTGGTAGTGATCGGCGCAAGAGCTTTCTGTCCTCGGTCCTGCTTTATCTGCTGCCGAAAGGACGGGCGACATGAAAACGCGATCCCTCGCTCCTGGGGCCTATCTGGCGAGAAGCGGCCAGGGCGTCTCGCTGTACGATGCCGACGGCAAGTGCTTTGCCATGAATAAGATGGGCGGCTCCATTCTCGCTTTGGCCCTCACGGGCCTTTCCGCTGAGGGCATCGCCGATGCGTTGCGTCATTATTTCAACGGGACTCCCACCCAGTCCCGCGACGAGGTGGCGGCATGGCTCGACGAAATGGAAGCGAGCGGTTTCCTGAATTCCTAGCAGTTGGCCACCGACATTGTTGCCCCATGTCGGCCATTGCTCAAAAGTATGCAGGATTTTGCGATTAGGAGAGCCATGCACGCCCTTTCAGTCGCTGCAGGCTCTCCCTATCGCAAAATCCTGCACAAATGGCGCGCCGAGGCTCTCCCTATCGCAAAATCTTGCACAAAAGAGCCCCAACGGTTGACGTGGCAAGTCATTGGGCCGCGGTATACAAAGGATATCCGTAATAAGCCAAAAACGAGTTTGCTTACCTGGGCTGCCATAGCGGCCTTGCTCGTCGGGGCTGCCGTGACGACTTGCCCTGCTTGGCACCACGCTTTTTAAGGATGAGGGCAACAATCATGAATGGGAGATTCGTAAGGTTTCTCAAAAGCGATGATAGTATTAACCGCATTACGCTAAAGTTCGCTCAATGAAAGTATACCTCAGCCATATCACGGCCTTACGCTTCTGGCGCGCATGGTCTATCCTGCGCCCTCTCACGTTGCAGGAGTTTCACAGTACAGGGAAAGTGGCGGACGCCAATCTGTTCCCTTCGAACATCTATCAGACTTCAGCGGTGCTGCGAGATTGCGCTATAAGGGAATGCGACATCCATAGTCTTTTTGACGAGCTGCCTGAGATGCCCGAACTGCGCTTTTGCCTCAAAGACTGCACTGACGGACTTGGCGCGAAACCATGGCATATCCTGCATGATGGTAAAGAGGGTACGAAAAGTTCGATGTTTGCTGAGCGTCATCGCAGCCTCCTGAATTATCCAAGAGGGTCTTTCGTGCGCATCGCTGAGGGGTTATTCGTCTGTTCGCCAGAGCTTGTGTTCGTTCAAATGGCCTCCTGCCTTTCTTTCGGTGAGTTGCTTGCCCTTGGCTATGAGCTCTGTGGGTGCTATCCGCGATCAACGCAAAAGAGTGTTCCGCTGGTGCGTCGTCCTCTTACCACGCCGAACCGCCTGATGGCCTACGCAGCGCGTCTGAATGGTGCAAAGGGTGCAAAGCTCGCGAGAGCGGTTGCAAAGCAGGTGCGGGCAAAATCGGGATCCGTGATGGAAACCGAGCTTGCCGCCATTGCGTTTACGGCGGAGGTTTACGGGGGTCTCGGTATTGCCGAAGCGCTCATCAACGCCCCCGTTGCCTTGTCGGAGGAGGCGCGCCGGGTTGCTCGTACCGATTGGGTTGTGCTCGATTTTTACTGGCCCAAGGCGCATTTCGGCATTGAATACAATGGGCGTACTGCCCATGCGAGCGCCGATCAGCAGGATCGCGATTCTCGCAAGCGGGATGGACTTATGGTTGACGGCATCGAGACAGCTACGATGACGAATTCCCAGTTTCAGAATGTGACGGAATGCACGGCTCTTCTCGATAGGGTATCCGGCCGTGCGGGAAAGAAGCGTCGGAAGCGCAGGGCTGCTCATGCGGATGCCCATCGAAAGTTGCGACGCCAGGTAAGCAAATTCCACCAGCAGCATTTTCCTTTCTAAGCCGACGCTGCACGAGTCGGCTGCCCTCCCTCCCTCTTCGCCTTTCTAGGTTGTGCGCCTGCCTTCCGTACGCGGCAGGCACCTTTCGTGATGCGGTGAGCGAGAGCTCGAGCGGGTGCAGGACTATGCGCTGCTCTGGCCTCGAACTTCCTTTTTTGCTGGACGAATCTCCTTTTGCTCTTTTTGCTGGATGCGCGAGGCCTTGAATTTGTGCAGGATTTTGCGATAGAGAGAGCCGCCGAGGGCTGGCTGGCGATTCAAAGCTCTCCTGATCGCAAAATCCTGCACAAATGGCGCTCGGGGGACTCTCTTAATCGCAAAATCCTGCACGAAAAGAGGAGGAGCGCGTGCGAGATTTGTCCCTCTGGCCAGAACCTGCTTGTTCGTGCCGCGCCTTTCGCTATGATGGAAGGCACGGAAATTCAAGGAGGACGCTGTGACGACAAGAGACGACAACATCGTTGCGGAGGAAGCGCGGGCCATCGAGGTCGGTGAGGAGACGGGTGCGGGAGCGCCGGGCGCATCGGGCGGCTCGGGCCGTGGTCGCCGCGATACCTGGGCCACACATACGGGCTTCATCCTCGCCTGCGTTGGCAGCGCCGTGGGCATGGCCAATATCTGGCTGTTTCCCTATCGCGTGGCTCAGTTGGGCGGCGCGGCCTTCCTCATCCCGTACCTCATTTTCGTGGCGCTGCTGGGCTTTACGGGCGTGATTGGAGAAATGTCCTTCGGTCGGGCTATGGGCGCTGGCCCTATGGGCGCATTCGGCCGCGCCATGGAGATGCGCGGTGTGCGGCACGGCGAGCGCATCGGTAAGATCATCGGACTCATTCCCACCTTGGGATCGCTCGCCATCGCCATCGGGTACGCCGTAGTGCTCGGTTGGGCGTGCAACTACTTCGTGGCCTCGCTCGACGGCGAGCTTATGGCGCAGACCGACATGGGAGCCTTTTTCGGGGCCATCGCGTCGGACTTCGGCAACGTGGGCTTCCACCTGCTGGGCCTGGCGCTCACCTTCGGCATTATGATTTTGGGCATCTCCCGGGGTATCGAGAAGGTGAACAAGGTGCTCATGCCCACGTTCTTCGTGCTGTTCGTCATCATCGCCATCCGCGTGGCCACACTGCCCGGTGCGGCAGCTGGCTACGAGTATCTGCTCGTGCCCCGCTGGGAGGCGTTGCTGAACCCCACTACCTGGGTGTACGCTCTGGGCCAGGCATTCTTCAGCCTATCGCTTGCCGGGTGCGGCACACTCGTCTACGGTAGTTACCTCAAGCGAGATGTGGACGTGGTGGACGCCGCCAAGAACGTCGCCATTTTCGATACCATCGCCGGGCTTGTGGCCGCCTGCGTCGTGGTGCCGGCGGTGTTCGCCTTTGGGCTGGACGTGTCTTCCGGGCCGCCGCTTCTGTTCATCACGCTGGCCCAGGTCTTCCAGGAGATGCCCTTCGGTAACATTTTCGCTGTCATCTTGTTCGCGGCGGTGGTGTTCGCCGCCATCACGAGCCTTATGAACCTGTTCGAGGCGCCGGTGGAGGCGCTGCAGGCCCAGCTGGGGTTGTCGCGTGCAGCGTCGGTGGGTATCGTGGCCGTCCTTGCTGTGGCCGTGGGCCTGTTCCTGGAAAACGGCAGCTCGGTGAGCGATTGGATGGACGTCATCTCCATTTACGTCATCCCCGTCGGCGCGTTTCTGGCTGCTGTCATGTTCTTCTGGGTATGCCCGCGCGGCTTCGCGAAGAAGCAGGCGGAGACGGGCCGCAAAAAGCCCCTCGGCCGTTGGTTCGATTTCATGACCCGCTACGTCTTCGTCGTCATCACCGCGCTCGTCATCATCCTGGGCATCTTCTACGGTGGCATTGGGTAGAGAGTGGGTGAATCGCGTGCTGACCTACGAGCAGGAAACTGAGATGCGCTGCCGCCGCACCAGAGAAGAAGCTCTTGAGCAGGGCATCGAGCAGGGCATCGAGCAGGGCATGGATCGCCTAGGAGCTCTCGTCGGTCGTCTTATTGACGCGGGCCGCCTCGACGACGCAAAGCGCGCCTCCGAGGATGCTGACTACCGCGAAGCGCTGCTTGCAGAATTTGGGCTGCAGAATTGAGAGGGGAGTTGCAGAGCTCCGTTCCAGGGCAACCTGTGGGGAAGGGCTTTGCTCGGTCTCGAAACATAACAGCTGCAGAGCTTTTTGCTGGATGGAAAGGTGTCTATCGGCCACTGTCAGATTGATCCACTGATGGCTATGAAATTAGTTGGGGCAGAGTCGCAGGCGAGCGAGGTCTGGCGGGGACGAGATATTAAGAAATCGCAATAACTTGGCAATATCTCAGATATGGGATTTGGAAGGTGGCGAGCGCGGGATTCCTCTTATCTTCGGGCAATAGTTTGGAAGGAGGGGAATCATGATAGGTCTCGATGCGTCATTGGCAAGGACGGGAATGAATATGGACACTTCGCTGAAGAAGCTGTCGTTGCTCGTGCTATCATAGAGCCAGCTTGAAGTACATAGCCTGCCGCCGGGTAGGCGTGAAGCGCTCGCAGCGCGGACATCGTTAGGCCTTTGAAGATGTTCGCCCCGCGGGCGCTTTTTGTTTAGGCCGCCTTGGGCGTTCGTGCGGAGATCTTTCGACTACGGCCTTCGGCCTTCGCTCAAGATGACATGGGGGGGTCGGCCTTCGGCCTTCGCTCAAGATGACACGTCCGGCGGCGCGAGAAGAAAGGAAGACCTATGAAGCAGTTCGTGACGGAAGAGTCGTTCTGGGAGCTGTTCCCCGAGGCCCAGATCGGCATCGTGGTGGCCCACAACATGAAGCCGACTGCCGAGGTGGCGCCCGCGGATGCCGCCGCCATTGCGCGTGCCCTCGCCGAGGCCAACGGCAAGGCCGATCAGCATCTGGAGAGCAACACCATCTCGCAGAACGAGGTCGTAGCTGTTTGGCGCGAGGCCTATCAGAAATTCAAGACGAAGAAGGGTGCGCGCTGCTCCATCGAGAACCTGCTTAAGCGCGTGCTGAAGGGCAATCCGGTGGGTTCCATCACGCCGTCGGTGGACATCTACAATACCGTGTCGCTCACCCACGCGCTGCCCGTGGGCGGCGAGGACATCGATGCCATGGACGGCGATATCCGCCTCGGCATCACCGAGGGCGGCGACGCGTTCCGGCCGCTCGGCGAGGAGGAGGACGCCCCCACGCTGGAAGGCGAGCTGTGCTACCGCGACGACGCCGGCGCCATCTGCCGCTGCTGGAACTGGCGCGACGGCGAGCGCACGGCGCTCACTGACGATTCGAAGAAGGCCTTCCTCATCATCGAGTCGGTGGACCCGGCCCACGCCGACGATCTGGCTGCCGCCACCGACCAGCTGGCCGCCATGGTCGAGCGCCATCTGGGCGCCACAATCTTCGCCAAACAGATCATCACCCGCGACAACCCCACGATGGTGATCGACGAGTAATGAACTGGCTCGTGCTCATAGCCTCAGGCTGCATGGAGTCGGTGTGGGCCATAGCCCTCGGCAAGTCCGAGGGCTTCACCCACGCGGGCCCCACTATCGTATTCGTGGTGGCTCTGGTGCTTTCCATGCTGGGGCTTTCCTTCGCCGTGAAGACGCTGCCGACGGGAACTGCCTATGCCGTCTGGGTGGGCATTGGTGCAGCCCTCACGGTCATCTACGGCATGGCCACCGGAAGCGAGCCGGCCAGCCTCGCCCGCATCTTGCTCATCGCCGGCCTTGTCGGCTGCATCATCGGCCTCAAGCTCGTCAGCGGGGAAGAGGCTTAAACCTTTACACCTCCAGTTTTCAACCTTTACATTCTCAACTTTCAACCTTTATAATTTGAAAAGTTGAAAGGCGGCTGGAAATGATTGACGGAATCAGCATTCGCGAGGCAGCTTCCGAGCTGGGCGTTTCCGTGCAGACGGTGCATAATCGCATCAAGAGCGGCGCGCTTGACGGCGAAAAAACGAATACCGGCTGGCGGGTAAGCGCACGTTCGGTGGAGGCTGCCAAAAAGACGCCGCCAAGAAAAGGTCGTCCTTGGCACGGGGAGACGTATCTCCTGATGAACGGTCCCTACGAGGTGATGACATTCACCTATCGTCGCGAAACGGACTCGTTCGCTCCAGGTGAGGTCGTCGATGCCGAACGCGCCCCGTTGGGAACGGTGACGCGAGAGGGGCGAGGAAAGGCGTCCGGCCTCAAGACGTGGTGGCAGCATCGCAGCATTCCTGGTTCCCGTGCGGGAATGGATGAGAAGCTGCGCAGTCTCGGCCTCGAGGAGCCCTCCCAGATTCCCTTCCGCAATCTGGGGCTTTCGCTTTCTGATCAATATTGGATTCGCCCCGCCGATCATGCTCTGCGCTGGGAGGACGTCAACTACTTTCAGAACGATTTCGGGGGCGCTGAGGGCGATTGGGACGAGTGGCTGGCCGAGGTGGGGCTCTCGTCGCCGGACAACACGTCCGAGGGCGTTCTTCCGAAGCGGTGGCTCTGCCGGGGGAGTGAGCGAATTCTGCTGAAGGGCCATATCCCCTGGACTGACCAGCAGGTTTACAATGAGGCCGTGGCGACCGCTCTCCATGGCCGCCTCCTCGCTCCGGGCGATTACGTTCCCTACGAGGTTCAGCGTACGGAGGCCTTGGGCGTGGTGAGTGCGTGCCCCTGTTTCCTGTCGCCGCATGAGGAGTACGTGCCCATGAGCTTGGTTCTGGAAGCCGAACGCCGCAGAAAGGGCGAGACGCCTTATGACACCGTGGTACGCGCTTGCGTAAACCGGGGCATTCCGTTGAAAACCGCTGAAACGCAGCTTGCGAAAATGATCGTGTGCGATAGCGTCATGGCCAACACCGATCGCCATCTGCGCAACTTCGGGCTTGTGCGGAACATCGATGATCTTCGTTGGCGGTTTGCGCCGATCTTCGACACGGGAAACAGCCTGTGGTGCGACAAGGACGAAGGTGCTGTCGCTCGGGGCGACTACGCGTTCTCGTCACACCCGTTCAGCGATATGCCGAATCGCCAGCTCATGTACGCGGCGGAACTGGGCTGGTTCGATGCGGGGAAACTGGAAGGCTTTGCTGACGAGGCCTGCGAGATTCTAGCCGAAGGGGATCTGTGCCGCTGGCGCCTCGACTACCTGCGCGAGGGTATCCGCCAGCGCATCGGTGCCGTGCGGGGGCTGCTTAGTTAGAATCTCCATGAATTGAGGGTCGGGCTGTCCGCCAGCTCCTCCGCCGAGCAACGGGGCACGTGAGCCAAGGTGATGGATGCGCTGGCAGGGTTTGACTGTCGTCAGAACGATAGTCAAGAGGATGGAATGCTGCCAATTTGCAATTGCATGCAAAAGTAGGTATAATGCATGCAAAGAATGCTCCCGAAGAGAGGAGGAGAGATGCCGGCGCTTCAGGTGAGGGATTTTCCAGCGACGCTTTACGATGAGTTGAAGGAATGTGCGGCGCGCAATCATCGCTCCATCGCCCAGCAGACGATCATCGCCGTGGAGGAGATGCTGGCTGAAGCTTCGTCGCCATCCTCCGCTCGTGCTGAGCGTGGGTTATCGCGAGATTCCGAATGTGCGCCTTCCAGCGGAGCGGGTAACGAGTTCTCTGCTCCGTTCGATAGGGGGATGGTCGGTTTGCGCGAAGGACGCGCGGCACGAGCGGCGCGGTCGAGGAAGCGCCAGCAGCTTTTCGAAGAGTGCGATGAAATACCTTGGAAAGGCGGTGGCCTTTCAACGGAAGATATCGTCGCGATGGTTCGCGAGGGGCGTGACAGGCTTTCGGATCGCGATTGGCTCGCGCTAGATCCGTTCAGCTCGCAGGAGGAGTCAGCGAAGGCGGTGACGCTATGATAGTGCTTGACGTCAACGCGGCCATTGCGATTGCGAAAGGCACCGAAGAAGGCAGAGTTCTGAGAGAGTTGATGATGGAAGGCGAAGAGGTCGTTGCCCCTCACTTCTTTTTGACGGAATTGGGAAACGTCGTCTGGCAGATCGTGCGTGCGGGAGAATTGGACGAAGAGGACTTCCCGGTGCTGTTTGAGCGAGCCGCTGGCTTCGTCGACCGATTCGTTCCCGCTGAGGGCATTCTCTTAGAAGCGATCCATGCGGCCATTCAGAATAACCACCCTGTCTACGACATGCTCTATTTCATTGTTACGCGGCGCAATGCTGCTACGCTCTTCACGTTTGACAAGAAGCTGAGAGCCATCTGCGAGGCCAATGGGGTGAACTGTCTCGGGGCGGCGAGCTTGTAGGGTGGGCGTTTTGGCGAGGATCTTAGGAGCGGCCTGACGCATCGGACTGCTTTTTCCAGGGCCGTTGACATCCCGTTGCCAAATTTCGGCTAATCGTCCAAAGAATGGTAAAATACATAGGTCGCGCGCGTTCCGGTGCGCGGCTTGATTTTTTCGGCCAGCGACTATGCAAGAGGGAGAAGGCTAGGCCCATGAACGCACAGGCATCGAAGGATACCGCGGCAACGACGACGATTGTGAAGCCGCCTTATATGCAGAACCGTGAGCTCTCGTGGCTCGATTTCAACAAGCGCGTGCTCGACCAGGGCGCCGATCCCACGGTGCCGCTGCTTGAGCGTTTGAACTTCATCTCCATCTTCTGGAGCAACTTGCAGGAGTTCTTCATGGTGCGCGTCGGCTCGCTCACCGACCTGTCGCTTTTGAAGAAGTCCATCATCGACCCGAAGTCCGGCATGACGCCGGCCCAGCAGCTGGACGCCATCTACGCCCGCTGCCACGAGCTGTACCCCTACTACGAGGAAACCTATAAAACGGTCCGCAGCCTCCTCGCCGAACAGGGCATTCGCGGTTTGCACAAGGAAGACCTCACGGCCGAGCAGCGCGATTATCTGCGCGGCTACATGGAAGACAACGTGCTGCCCTTCCTCTCGCCGCAGATCATCAACGCGCGGCACCCTTTCCCGCACCTGGAAAACGGCGGCCTGTACATCGTCGTGCGCCTCGATGAGGAGGCGCGTCCCAAGGCGAAGAAGTCGAAGGAGGAGCGCGCCCGCGACAAGGCCGAGGCGAAGGCCACGAAGAATCTGGGAGCCGAGGGCGTGACGCTGGGCATCATCCCGCTACCGCGCCAGACGAGCCGCGTCATCGAACTGCCCGGCGACGGGCTGCAGTTCATCCTGGTGGAGCGCGCCATCGAGATGTTCGCTGCCGAGGTCTTCTCGATGTACACCGTCAAGCACACCAACATCATCTGCGTGACCCGCAACGCCGATTTGGATGCCACGGAAGGCGCCGAAGAGCAGGGCGAGGACTACCGCGAGCACATGAAGCGCATCCTGAAGAAGCGCAGCCGCCTGGCGCCGGTGCGCCTGGAAAGCGAGCGGCCGCTCTCGCGCACGGTGAAGGGGCTTCTGCTGGAGAAGTTGGGCCTGGCCGAGCACCAGCTGTTCGTCACCCGCGTGCCGCTGAACATGGGCTACACCTGGGGGTTGGGCAGTCGTCTGTCCGCCGAGGCGCGCGCCGCGCTCACCCAGGCGCCGTTCACGCCTCAGTGGCCCGCCTGCCTCGATCGCAAGCGCTCCATCATCGAGCAGGTGAGCGAGCACGAGGTGCTGTTGTCGTACCCCTACCAGTCCATGGACGCTTTCGTGCAGCTTCTGCGCGAGGCCTCGGTGGACCCGGCCGTCGTTTCCATCAAAATCACGCTGTACCGCCTGGCGAGCCAGTCGCATCTGGCCGAGGCGCTCATCAACGCCGCCGAGAACGGCAAGGAGGTCACGGCGCTGTTCGAGCTGCGCGCCCGCTTCGACGAGTCCAACAACATCGAGTGGTCCCAGCGCTTCGAGGCCGCCGGCTGCCACGTCATCTACGGCTTCCGCAACTTCAAGGTGCACTCGAAGATCTGCACTATCACGCGTCAGACGGAAAACGGCCTGCAGCACATCACCCAGCTGGGTACGGGCAACTACAACGAGAAGACGGCGAAGCTCTACACCGACTTCTCGTTCATCACCTGCGATTCCCAAATCGGTCACGACGCTGCCGACTTCTTCCGCAACATGGCGCTGGAGAACACCTCGGACAACTACGACATCCTGTGGGTCGCGCCGCTCATGATCAAGCAGAACATCTTGCGCAACATCGACGAGCAGATCGAGCGCGCGCGCCGCGGCGAGAAGTGTGGGCTGTTCTTCAAGACGAACTCCATCACCGATAAGGAGGTCATCGACAAGCTGGTGGAGGCCTCCCAGGCGGGGGTGCCCATCGACCTGTTCGTGCGCGGCATCTCCTGCATCCTGCCGGGCGTGGAAGGCTACACCGACCGCGTGCGCGAGGTGTCCATCGTCGGCCAGCTGCTCGAGCACAGCCGCATCTACGGCTTCGGCCCGCGCGACGATTGCAAGCTGTATTTGTCCAGCGCCGACCTCATGACCCGCAACATGGACAAGCGCATCGAGATCGCCTGGCCCATTCTGAACGACACGCTGCGCAACCAGGTGCTGGGGTATTTGGGCATCTGCTACTCCGACACCGCCAAGCTGCGCGAGCTTCTGCCCGACGGCTCCTACACGGCGCTCGGCGCCTTCGCTGAGCGCGACGAGAACGGGGAGGTAGAGCTGTTCGATTCCCAGAAGTACCTCATTGCCGAAGCTCAGCGCATGAAGCTCGTGTCGGCCGAGCTGGCCGCCCGTCAGGAGGCCAACAACGGCGGCAGTGCGCGCATGGTGTTTCCGCTCGGGGAGGTGGCGACCGCAGGGAGCGCCCCGGCCGGCGCCGACGAGGTGGTGACGGAAGAGGAGTCGGAGTTTATCGCCCATCGCTCGCCGGAGTTGGAGGCGGCCGAGGCCAAGGCCGTGCGCGATGCGGCCGATGCCATGGCCGCGGCTGCGACGGCTACGGCGGCGTCGGTTTTGGAGGCGGTGACCAAGGGCGTGGCCCAGGAGGTGGCCGCTCTGCAGGCCCGTGAGGCCCAAGGGGCGACGGCGTCCTCGGAAGATGCCCCTGCTGCCGGTTCTGATCCGGTTGCGACCGATCCGGCCGAGGCGGCTGATCCGGCTGCGACAGCCCCGACCGCCGAGGGCCCCGTGGCCGAACGCGCGGAGTTGGATGCCGCGGCGGCAACGGCCGTGGAAGAGGGGCGCCCGCTGCCCGATACCGCGCCGAGCGCTGCTGCGGCACCGGCCCCTGCTCCGGCCCCCGCTCCGGCCCCCGCAACCGAGGTCATCGATGCCGCTCGCACCGATGACGGCCGCGCCATCGTGCCGGCCGCCGTGGTGGAACCGGCGCCTGAGGGCAATGCCATCGCGCGGTTCTTTCGCCGCCTGTTCGGCAAATAGGCCGGCGTCGCAGCGCCCGGTTCTCACAGAAGACGAACGCCCAAAGATAGGGGAAAGGAAAGCCATGCTCGAGAAGGTCACGTTCAACAAGAAGCCCATGAAGAAGGCCGTCTACAAGGAGCAGTGGGACGAACTTCTGGCCAAGCTCGTGGTGCTCCAGCAGCAGGCTCATAACGAGGGCGTGGGGCTCGTGGTACTGTTCGAGGGCTGGAACGGCGCCGGCAAGGGCAGTCGTATCTCCGATCTCATGTATCACTTAGACGCCCGCTCCACCGGGGTTTACGTGGGGCTCGACCTCGATCCGGACACCGAGCGCGAGTTCGTCGGCCGCGAGTGCGGCGTGACGGGCTTCTACCCCATTATGCAGCCCTTCTGGAAGGCCTTAGGCGAGCGGAACTCCATCACGTTCTACGATCGCGGTTGGTATACGGCGGTCATTCAGCATATGCTCTACAACGCGCCGGCCAAACTGCTGCTTCCCAAGAAGGAGGAGCGCCACTACTTGGATTCCGTTCACGACTTCGAGCAGCAGCTTGTGGCCGATGGCTACGTGGTGGTGAAGTTCTTCGTGCATATGACCAAGAAAGCCCAAGTCGAACGCTTGCAGCGGCTGCACGACGATCCCGTGACCCGTTGGCGCGTGACCGAGAAGAAGCTCGAGAGCCATCACGGCTACGAGACCGCCTACGAGCTGTACGACCGTCTGCTCGAGCGCAGCGACTACGACTTCGCTCCCTGGGTGCTGCTCAACGGCGAGGACAAGCGCCGCACGAACCTCACCATCGCCAGCACGCTGGTGGACGCCCTGGAGCGCGCACTCGCCCGCAAGGAGGCCGACGACGTGCTGAAGGCGTCGCTGGCGGCCCGCGAGAAGGCCGATGCGCTTCTCGCGGAAGAGCGCGCCGTGGAAGAGGCCGCCGCTGCCGAGGCAGCCGGTGCGGTGCCAGCGCCGGCGACCCAGCCTGGACGCGGCATGTTAACCGGCGTGGCTTTGGCCCGCGCCGAGGCCCAGGCGGCCGCGGCCCACGATTTGGCCCCCAAGAAGTCCCGCTTCGACATCGTGAAGCACTACCCCCAGGTGGACACGATCGACCACAGCCTGGTGCTCACCTTGGAGGAATACAAAACCGAGCGCAAGCGCCTGCAGGATCGCCTGTTCCGCCTGGAGAACATCATGTTCCAGCGCCGGGTCCCCCTCATTCTCATGTACGAGGGGTGGGACGCGGCCGGCAAGGGCGGCAACATCAAGCGTGTCGCCCAGGCCCTCGACGCTCGCGCCTACACCATCTTCCCGTCGCCGGCGCCCACCAAGCCCGAGCTCGCCCATCCGTTCCTCTGGCGCTACTGGACGCGCCTGCCCAAGGCGGGGCACGTGGGCATGTACGATCGCAGCTGGTACGGGCGCGTGCTGGTGGAGCGCGTGGAGAGTTTCGCCACGCCGGCCGAGTGGTCGCGGGCCTACGACGAAATCAACGAGTTCGAGCACGATCTGGTCGATTGGGGCGCCATCTTGCTGAAGTTCTGGGTCGATGTGAGCCCCGAGGAGCAGCTGCGCCGCTTCCAGGACCGCGAGGACGACCCGGCCAAGCAGTGGAAGATCACCGAGGACGATTGGCGCAATCGCGAGAAGTACCCCCAGTACAAGGCCGCCATCGACGATATGTTCCGCTTGACGTCGACCACGTTCGCTCCCTGGGTGGTGCTGGAGTCCGATGACAAGCGCTACGCCCGCATCAAGGCCCTGCGCATCATCGTGGAAGCCCTGGAGAAGCGCTTGGGCGAGTGCCCCGCCTCGTGATGCCCTCCAAGAGGACAGTTCGCCGTCGTCGCGGGGTTTTTCCTTGCGCCAACCCGGGGTTCAGGGTACTATGAACCCAACATCAGCAAGTTGGCGGGTGCGCAGAGGATGGCCCCGTTGCATAGAAGGAGTCCGCTATGTCTTTGTTCGGTTTCGAAGTGCCCATGGAGGCCATCTGGGTCGTTGTGGCCATCATCGTGCTCGTCATCGTGGTGTTCATCGCCAAGGGCTTCATGGACGAGATGAAGAAGTAGCAGCTCGCCCGCTCGACGGGGTGAGCTCAGGGCCCCTGCGGGGGCCCTTTTGTTTTCCGCCGGCGCAGGGCCGGGGAAGGCGAGAGCGCCGGCACGGGACCGGCGAGGACGTCGTGGGCGGCGCGGCCGAGGGCCGTCCCTGCGGTCCGGCACTACGCAGAGAGATCGATATCGAAGGGGGACGCCTCATGGCTACCGCAGAGAATACCGATACGAGGAAGAAAAAGAAGAAGCGCGGGTGCTTCTGGCGCATCGTGTTCTGGCTGGCGCTCATCGTGTTCATCGGCTCGGTGGGCACGCTGGGCTATCTGTTCTACACCTATTGGCAGGGCCAAAACGAGTACGAGGAGATTGCCAGCCGTGTCGTTGAAGTGCCCGAGGACGGCCATGTCGCGAACTTGGCTGATCTGGTGGTCGATTGGGACGCCCTGCGCGAGATCAATCCGGACATCGTCGCCTGGGTGTATATGCCCGGCACCGTCATCAACTACCCGGTGGCTCACAAAGACGGCGACTCGGAGTACTACCTGCACCACAACTTCAGCCTGGGCGAGGGCTCTTTCGGCGCCGAGTTCGGCTCCATCATGCTGTCGGGCGAGAACGCCGGCGACTTCTCCGACGAGGTGAACATCCTTTACGGCCATCATATGCGCAATGGGTCCATGTTCGCCCTGTTCGCCGAGTTCCGCGATTCGGCCATTTTCAATGAGCACCGCACCATTTACCTGCTCACCCCCGAGGGCAACTACCGCTTGCAGACCTTCGCCGTGGAGCACGTGCCCATGACCCATTCCTCCATCGCCACGCCGAACTACCCGACCGACGAGGAATTCACGGCCTTCAAGGACTGGCTCGTGGAGGAGTCCGTGGTCACGCCCGACCCCGATACCACCGACACCCTCGCCGATGCGACGAAGCTCTTTGGGTTCTGTACGTGCGATGGAGCCGACAACACCTGGCGCTATATCACCTTCGCCGATGTTGCTGAATTCGTGCCCATCAGCTATGTTGGCACCGACACCTACCAAGGCGACACGGCGGTGGAAGACGATGCGGCCGGCGAGATTGCCGCCGACGCGCAAGAGCGAGTGGAGGGCTAGTGGCCGATAGCATATTTCCCGGCGAGCAGCCGGATCGATTGGAAGAGGAGTGCGGCGTCTTCGGCGTCTACGCGCCGGGGGAGGACGTGGCGCGCCTGACCTGCTACGGGCTGCAGGCCCTGCAGCATCGCGGCCAGGAGAGCGCGGGCATCGCCGTGGGCGACGGTTCCACGGTCATCGAGGCGAAGGACTTGGGGCTTGTGACCCAGGTCTTCGACGAGGCAACGCTGGCGGGCCTTGGCGAGGGCGTGGTGGCCATCGGGCACGTGCGCTACTCCACCAGCGGCGGGAAGGCCTCCTGGGAGGCGGCGCAGCCGCACATCTCCGCTATCGACGACACGCTCATCGCGCTCGCCCACAACGGCACGCTGGTGAACACGAACCACCTGCGGGCGCAGCTTATCGACGAGGGGGAGCACCTGCGCGCCGGCACCGATTCCGAGGTGGCGGCCAAGGCCATCGGCCACCTCACGCGCCAGACCCATCATCTGCGCGAGGGCATCCGCTACGCCATGGAGAACCTGGAGGGCGCCTATGCCATGGTGCTCGCGAGCCCCGAGGCGCTCTACGCCTTCCGCGATCCCCACGGCATCCGACCCCTGTGCATCGGGCAGCTGCCCGAGGGCCGCGGGTGGGTCGTGTCCTCGGAAACCTGCGGACTCGACATCGTCGGCGCCGAGTACGTGCGCGATGTGGAGCCTGGCGAGATGGTGCGCTTCACCGCCGAGGGCATGGTGAGCGAGCAGGCCGTGCCGCCGCGCCCGCGGGCCTCTTGCATCTTCGAATACGTATACTTCGCCCGGCCCGATTCCGTGCTCGACGGGCAGTCGGTCTACCAGGCGCGTCGCGCCATGGGCCGCATTCTGGCCGAGGAGGCGCCCGTGGAGGCCGACCTCGTGCTTGGCGTGCCCGACTCTGGCGTGCCCGCGGCCCTGGGCTATTCGGAGGCCTCGGGCGTTCCGTTCACCGACGGCATTGTGAAGAACCGCTACGTGGGCCGCACGTTCATCCAGCCCACCCAAGCCATGCGCCAGCTGGGCATTCGCCTAAAGCTGAACCCGCTGCCGAGCGTGATTTCCGGCAAGCGCCTCGTGGTCATCGATGATTCCATCGTGCGTGGCAACACCTCCAAGAAGCTCGTGCAGATGCTGCGCGATGCCGGTGCGGCCGAGGTGCACCTGCGCATCGTGAGCCCCGAGGTGCTCTGGCCCTGCTTCTACGGCATCGACACCGATACCCGCGAGCAGCTCATCGCCGCGAACATGACGTTGGAGGAGATGAACGATTGGATCGGCTCCGATTCGCTCGCGTTCATCAGCCTGGACGGCCTGCGCGCCTCGCTCGCCGATGCGGGCCACGACGGCTTCTGCACGGCTTGCTTCACCGGCGACTACCCGGTGCCCATTCCCGACGATGTGGCAAAGAAGAGCTTTCTTACCCGCAAGGACTTCGAGGCGGTGTACGCCGGCGAGGTTTCATAGACACTGAAAGGAACCCCATGGAAAACCAGAACAGCGTGACCTATGCCGAGGCCGGCGTCGATATCGTGGAGGGCGCCCGTGCCGTGGACGCCATCAAGGACACGGTGCATTCCACCTATCGCCCCGAAGTGGTGGGCGACATCGGCGGCTTCGGCGGCCTGTTCTCCATCGCGGTGGCCAAGGACATGGTCGATCCGCTTTTGGTGTCGGGCACCGATGGCGTGGGCACGAAGCTCAAGGTCGCTCAGCGTCTTGGCGTGCACGATACGGTGGGCATCGATCTGGTGGCCATGTGCGTGAACGACATTCTTGCCACCGGCGCGGAGCCTTTGTTCTTCCTCGACTACGTGGCCGTGGGCAAGCTGGATGCCGAGGCCATGGCCAAGATCGTCGGCGGCATCGGCGAAGGCTGCCGCCAGTCTGGCTGCGCGCTCATCGGCGGCGAGATGGCCGAGCATCCCGGCGTGATGGACCCGGACGACTACGATCTGTCCGGTTTCTGCGTGGGCCTGGTCGATCGCCCGCGCATGCTCGATCCCGAAAGCGTGCGCGAAGGCGACGTGCTCATCGGCCTCGCCTCGTCTGGCCTGCATTCCAACGGCTACTCGCTGGCCCGCAAGGTGTGTATCGAGGGCCGTACCGAGGAGGAGCTGCGCGAGGCTCGCGAGGACTTGGGTGGCCAGAGCATTCTGGAAGCCCTGCTCACGCCGACGCGCATTTACGTGAAGCCGGTGCGCGCGGTCATGGAGCAGGTGCCCGGCGGCACCCGCGCTCTGGCTCATATCACTGGCGGCGGCATCACCGAGAACCTGAACCGCGCCTTGCCCGCAGGCGTGAACGCCGAGGTCGATTTGGACACCTGGCCCATTCCACCGGTGGTGCGCTTTGCCTGCGAGCAGGCGAATCTCTCGGAGGAGGAGGCCCTCAAGACCTTCAACATGGGCCTCGGCATGATTCTCATCGTGAATCCGGACGAGGCTGAGGCCGTGGAGGCCGCCCTGGCCGATGCCGGCGAGCAGGCCTTCCGCGTCGGCCGCATCGTCGCTGGCGGGGGCGAGGTCCAGTACGCCAACGAGGGCGGCTTGTTCGCGTAGTCCCTGCGACCGAGAGAAGGGAAATGAGATGGAGAAGCTGAAGATCGGCGTGCTGCTCTCCGGTAGCGGAACGAACTTGCAGGCCATCATCGACGAGATTGCCGAGGATCTGCCGGTTGAGATCGTGCATGTGCTGTCCTCGCGCCCCGATGCCTACGGCATCGAACGCGCTCGGGCGGCCGGCATTCCCGTGACGGTGTTCGACCGCTCCTGCTACGAGGATCCCACGGCCGCCGACGGGCGCATTGCCGCCATCATGGATAAGGCTGGGGCTGAGTACCTGGTCATGGCCGGCTATATGCGCAAGCTCACCCCGGTAGTGCTCGACGCCTTCCCCGATCGCGTGCTGAATCTGCACCCGGCGCTATTGCCCTCCTTCAAGGGCGCCCATGCTATTCAAGATGCATGGGATGCCGGTGTGAAGGTGACGGGCGTAACGGTGCATCTGGCCAACGAGGACTACGACAAGGGGCCCATCGTGGCTCAGCGCGCGGTGCCGGTGCTGGAAGGTGACGATATCGACGCTTTGGAGGCGCGCATCCACGAGACCGAGCACGTCATTTACCCCGAGGTGCTGCGCGCCATCGCCGAGGGCCGCATGACCCTGGATGCCGACCGCAAGATTCATATTCAACCGCTCGGTTAAAAGCGCGCTCGGTGACACAAATTTTGGATTTTTTGGTCAAAAACCTGAGAAGTGAGTCTTGCGACGTTGGTTTTGGGCTCGAAACAATCGAAAATGTGTCCCGTTGCGCATCATTTTGGCGTGAATAGCGTCTTGTTGGTCAAAATATAGACTCATTTCTCGACTTTTTGACCATTTTTGAGAAAAATATTGCGGAGGAACCCATGAAACGAGAGACCATCGAAACCATTGTCGCTGATTTGCGAGCCGGTCGTGTGCCCGAGCTGGCCGTCGAGGATTTCCCGGCGTTCTCGGAAGAGGCGACGGCGGGCGATGCGCACATCGGCCCCGCGACGCTGGAGGCTATCGCCGCCACGCTAACTGAGGCCGATATCCCCACGTTCGAGCGCGCCTTGCGCGCTATGGACGAGGGCGATTTGGCGTGGCTCGGCTTCAAGGTCGTCTACGACGGGGCTGCTGCCCAGGGCAATGTGGACAATGAGGTCACGAAGAAGTACGGCGAGCAGGGTTCCGCCGACAGAGAGCTGCTTGTGTTCTTCTGCAACGATGCCAAGGAAATTGTCGCCTCCCGCGAGCTGTCGCCCCGCGATATCTTCCAGGCGAAGGACGTCACCCGCGGCCCCTCGATGCACAACGATCAGTTCGACGGTCTCACTTGGGCCAGCGAGCCTTTATTCGGGAAGGTGCGCGTCTGGCTGCTTGGAGCGTCCGATGCTGCCGTGGAGGTGGCGCAGCTGGCCGACCACGTGGGCTTCCATGTGGTGGCCGTCGATTACGACCCGGCGTTTTTGAACGAGGAACGTTTCCCGACTGCCGAGCGCATCATGCTGCATGGGGGCAACTTCGACGAGCTGGCTAACATGCCGGGGCGCCCTGAGGACTATGTGTGCGTGCTGACTCGCGGGCATATGTTCGACCCGGAAAGCTGCGTCTGGGCGCTGCAGAACGGCGTGCACTATGTGGGCATGATGGGGTGCGCGGGCAAGAACTCCACGGTGCACGACCTCGTCATCAATGCGGGCATTTCCGAGTCCGATTGGGATCGCGTGAAGCGGCCCATCGGTCTTAGCTTCGGCGCGAAGACCCCGGCGGAGCTGGCCATCGCCATTGTCGGCGAGCTGGTGGACGTGCGCTACAAGCAGCGCTACAGCGAAGAGGCGCAGGCCCGCCACGAGAAGAGCCTGGGGCGGGAATAGCCGCTCTGGCCGCGCTTGCGCCGCCGACGGAAAAGCCGTGGGAAAACGAGGAGCGCTCTTCCTCAGGAGGCTCTTTCCGTGATACCCTGCTCCCTGAAGCGAACGCGCTGTGACTGACGGGTACGCGTGGGAAACCACGGGGGAGCAGCGCGCTTATCCCGCCGACCGTCTGGGCAAGCCTTCTCGCAGGAGGGGCTTGCCCTTTTTCATTGGGCGGGATGCAGAAAATACCGACGCGCCGAGGGCCGATGCGGAAAGCGCAGGAGTCGCGGCAACGCCGGAGAGCCTCAAGAGAAAGGGAATGCCCGTGCAAGACCTCGTCGAACTGCTGGAAAACAATCCCTACCCGGGCCGCGGTATCGTGGTGGGCAAGGACACCGTGTACTACTTCATCATGGGCCGCTCGGTGAACAGCCGCAATCGCATCTTCGCCGCAGAACCCGACGGCATCCGCACCGAGGCCCACGATCCCGCGCTTCTGGAAGATCCGAGCCTCATCATCTACCACCCCGTGCGCACGATGGGCGACGCGCTCGTGGTCACCAACGGCGATCAAACCGACACTATCGTGGAGGCGGGCGATTTCCGCGCTGGCTGCATGCAGCGCGAGTACGAGCCCGACGCGCCGAACTTCACGCCGCGCATCTCGGCCATTGTGAACCCCGACGGCTCGTTTGAGATGTCCATCTTGAAGCACGCCGATGGCGACCGCTGTATCCGCGAGTTCTTCGCCTACGAAGGTGCCGACGAGGGGCAAGGCTACTTCATCAGCACCTATCAGGGCGACGGCAATCCGCTGCCTACCTTCGCCGGCGAGCCCATCCCGGTGACGCTGCCGACTCCCGATGAGCTGTGGGCCGCGCTGAACGATGACAACAAGGTGAGCCTCTACGCCAATGTCGGCGGCGAAGTGACCCTCTACAACAAGAACCTCGGGGATTAATCGCGCCCATCTTCAACTACGGTTGAGCTTGGCGGGATGCGGGGCGCCGCTCACCAATCGAGTTCCGCAGCGAGCGCAACTGCGCACTCTCAACTACGGCTGAGCTTAGCGAAGATACGGGGTGTTCTGACCGAGCGAGTTCCGCAGCGACTGGAAATGCCCAGTGGGCATTTCCACAAAGCGAGGACTGTCTGAGCGAATCAGAATACCGCGTAGCTTCGCCCCCGAGGACCCAGAAACATCATAGATAGGAGAATCATGAACGAACTGGAACTCAAGTACGGCTGCAATCCGAACCAGAAGCCGTCCCGCATCTTCATGAAGGACGGCAGCGACCTGCCCATTCAGGTGCTGAACGGCAAGCCCGGCTTCATCAACTTCCTCGACGCTTTCAACTCCTGGCAGCTTGTGAAGGAGCTGAAGGAGGCCACGGGGCTGCCGGCGGCCGCTTCCTTCAAGCACGTGTCCCCGGCTGGGGCCGCCGTGGGCCATCCCCTCACCGAGACCGACCGCGCCATGTACTTCGTGGAAGACGCGGGCGAGCTTTCTCCCATCGCCTGCGCCTACATCCGCGCCCGCGGTGCCGACCGTCTGTGCTCCTACGGCGACTGGGCGGCGCTGTCCGACGTGTGCGACGCCGATGTGGCCCGCTATCTGGCGTGTGAGGTGTCCGACGGCATCATCGCGCCGGGCTACACCGACGAGGCGCTGGAGATTCTGAAGACCAAGCGCAAGGGCTCCTACAACGTGGTGCAGATCGATCCCGATTACGTGCCGGCCGAAACCGAGCTGAAGGACGTCTTCGGCATCACCTTCGAGCAGGGTCACAACAACTTCGAGATCAACGAGGCGCTGCTGGAGAACGTGGTGACCGAGAACAAGGAGATTCCCGAAGCCGCGAAGATCGACATGATCGTCGCGCTCATCACGCTGAAGTACACCCAGTCCAATTCCGTGTGCTACGTGAAGGACGGCCAGGCCATCGGTGTGGGCGCCGGCCAGCAGAGCCGCATCCACTGCACGCGCCTGGCGGGCAACAAGGCCGACCAGTGGTGGCTGCGCCAGATGCCCGAGGTGCTGAACCTTCCCTTCAAGGACGACGTTCGCCGTCCCGATCGCGACAACGCCATCGACGTGTACCTGTCCGACGACGAGTGCGACGACGTGCTGCGCGACGGCGAGTGGCAGCGCGTATTCACCGAGCAGCCCAAGGCGCTCACCCGCGAGCAGAAGAAAGACTGGATCGCGAAGATGAGCGGCGTGACCGTGGGCTCCGACGCCTTCTTCCCCTTCGGCGACAACGTGGAGCGCGCCCGCAAGTCCGGCGTCGATTACATTGCCGAGCCCGGCGGCTCCATCCGTGACGACAACGTCATCGAGGTGGCGAACAAGTACGGCATCGCCATGGCCTTCACCGGCATGCGCCTGTTCCATCACTAATCGGGCGTTTGGGGCCTTGTCTGGGGCCTAAGGTGTCGGTTGTCGAACCCTTTGCGGCCGCTCTTTCGGGGGCGGCCGTTTTGCGCCATAATGGGTACGTCAATGGCCCGTCGGGCCGCGCATGGGAGCGCGGTGCGCGCCGTGGATGAGGATGCGGCAGGTACGTGCCTCGGGAAATGCGGGTGGAAAGCCCGCGCTATACCAGTAACCGTAAGGTTCGCCGTTGCGCCGAAGGGCGTGGCGGCGGCGAAGTCGGAACACCGAGCCGAGCAAGAGGGCCCTGGAAGAAAGGATAAGGAACTATGAACAAATTCGACATCACGGAGCTTCCCAAGCAGTGGCTCGTGGCCTTGGTGGCCCTGACCTTCACCTTCTTGCTGGTAGTGCCGGGCTGTGCCGGCGAGGCGGCCGATAACGGCGGCAGCGACAGCGGAGAGAACGCGGCCGAGCAGGCGGCCCAGGTGGCCGAGGAAGAAGGCCCCATCGAGGCCGGCCAGGCGGCGGAGGACATCGTCGTGCCCGTTTCCATCACGATGCCCGAAAGCGCCGGCGCCGAGCCCAAGACCATCGAGGTGACGGTAGCCGATGGCTCCACGGTGCTGCAGGCGACGGAGGCCGCCGGCTGGGACGTGCAGGTGGAGAACAGCGACTACGGCAAGTTCGTCACGTCAATCAACGGCATCGCCAATGGCTCGGAAGGCGATGCTTCCGGCTGGGTATACACGGTGAACGACGAGCAGGTGATGGAAGCTTGCGACGTGCGCCAGCTGACCGCCGGCGACTCGGTGCAGTGGTCGTTCTACGTGGGCTAACCCGCAGCTCGTGTAATCCGACGGGCTCCTCCCCGCGAGGAGCCCGCTTTGCAGCTCCGTTGTTTTTCTTGGCGTTCTAAGGAGTTCCCCATGATCATTCTCGACGAGCCCTACGCCTCCGTTCCGCTGCTCGATTGGATGGAGGCCTCGGCCCATCCCGTGCTCACCAACGAGTTTACCGAGAAGCTGACGGCCGGCGGCCGTGCGTTGAACTTGGTGGACGCCGCCGAGTGCGCCCGGCGTCTGGAAGCGGGGGAGCGCATCTACACGAACTCCGAGAATGCTCTGGCTTGGATTCTCGATCACGTGGAGAATCCGACGCTCACTGACGCCATCCGCCTGTTCAAGGACAAGGCGGCCATGCGCGAGAAGCTCGCGCCCTTAAGTCCGGGCCTGTTCCACGAAACCGTCGATCGCGCGGGGCTGGAAGCGGTGAACGTCGCCGACTTGCCGTTGCCGGTGGTGTTGAAGCCCTCCGTGGGGTTTTGCTCGATGGGCGTCTACGTTATTGAAGAGCCGGAGGACTGGGCGGCCGCCGTGGCCGATATCGCCCGGCGCGAGGACGGGTGGCACGAGCGCTATCCGGAAAGCGTCGTCGGCAGCAGCGAGTACCTTATCGAGGGTTACCTCGCGGGCACGGAATACGCCTTGGACGCCTACTTCGACGAGGGCGGCACACCCCATATCCTGAACATCCTGCGCCACGACTTCGCCGGCCCCGAGGATACTTCCGATCGCATGTACCTCACCGACGGTGCCATCGTGGACGCCTGGAACGACCGCTTCACGGCGTGGCTGGCGGCCGTGAACAAGGTGGTGGGCGCCCGCAGCATTCCCGTGCACGTGGAATTGCGCGTCGATGAGGACACGATTGCCCCCATCGAGTTCAACCCCCTGCGCTTCGCGGGCCTCGGTGGCACCGATGTGGCTTTCTACGGCGTGGGCCTGCGCACCTACGAGGCCTTCCTGGAAGATACGCCGGTCGATCTGGAAGCGCTGTACGCGGCGCATCCGGGCAAGGTGTACTCCATGTCGCTGCTGAATCCGGCTCCCGAGGCCGACTTGGCGCGCCCCTTCGACGGCGCGGCGCTCTGCGAGCGGTTCAGCCATGTGCTCGCCTACCATGGGTTCGACCCGGTGACGGTGGGCTTCTACGGGTTCCTGTTCCTGGAAACCGATGCGGAAGGCACGGGGGCCGACGAGCGCGATTGGCTTTTGCGCAGCGATCTCATGGAGTTCGTGGGCGGCGCGTTATAATGATGCATCTACCCCTGTCTCCTACCACGACGGAGGTGCGCTGATGCGCGGCAATTTGCAGAAAATCATGATCGGCCTGGTGGTCGTCATTGTGCTTGCGTTCATATTCTTTTCCGGCGACTCGCTGGTGAAGCTCGTCGACACCATCAAGCAGGGCACGCCCTTCTTCATCATTGCGGCGGTGGTGGCCCAGCTGTGCAAGTACCTGGCCCAGGGCCGCGGCTTTCAGGCCTGCTTCAACACGGTGAACGGGCACATCAGCTACCGCACGGGACTTTCGCTCGTGTTCGGCACCTTCTTCATGAACACGGTGGCGCCTTCTATGAACCTGGCCGGCACGTCGCTCGTCATGGCCACGGCCACGCGCAACGGTATGCAGGCGGGCAAGGGCACCACGGCGGCGCTGCTCATGCAGCTGTCCATCGATTCCGGCTTCGTCATCATCATGCTCACCACCTTCGGCGTGCTCACCTTCACGGTGGGACTGCAACCGGGCTGGCTGGCGCTCGGGCTGGTGGCCGTGGCGCTCGTGGGCGGCCTTGTGTTCGTCATCGCCGTGGGCGGCCTGAAGCCCCAGCTGGTGCTAAAGGTGCTGCGGCCCTTCGTGAAGCTCGCCGACAAAATCCTCGCGAAGTTCAAGAAGCCGGCCATCGACGAGTCCGTGGAGCGCACCATCCACAACTTCTCGAGCGCCGCGCACCTCATCACGAAGAATCCGCGCAAGACGGTGCAATCGTTTTTGTGGACGACCCTTTCCAGCATCTGCGAGATGAGCTGCTTCGTGCTCGTCGGCTTCGCGTTCGGCGTGCACCACCCAGAAGCGCTCATTTGCGGGTATGTTGTGGCCACGCTGTTCGCTATGATTTCCTTTGTGCCCCAGGGCGTCGGCGTTGTGGAGGCGGCGGTAACCGTGGCCTTCGCGCTCTTCGGCATCGATTCGGCCACGGGCCTTGCGGTGGTCATCGTCTACCGCGGCATTGTGTTCTGGCTGCCGTTCCTCGTGGGCGCGGTGGTCATCCAGCGCATCAAGGCGTTTATGCCGCTGGGAAAGCGCGATCTGAAAGGCAAGGCCGAAGCCATGGAGAACGGGCTGCCCGACAAGGTGGAGGCCGTGAAGCAGGTTGAAGCCAGCGAGGCCGCCAAGTGGGAGACTGCCGAGGCGCGGCCTGAGCTTGAGAAGGTGCCGGCAGGGGCCTCGGGAACCGCGACCGGGCCAGGGGCGGTCCCAAAGGAAACGAAGTAGGCGGGAGCCGGGAAGACGCCTGGCGCGAAAGGATGCAAACGCGATGACGGAGACGAATCTGACGGGCGCGGCCCTGGAAGTGGCGCAGAAGCGCGAGACGCAGGGGCTCAACCACACGCTGGGCGTTCACTTCACCAAGGTGGAACCGGGCCTCGTCGAGGCGGAGATGCCCATCACTCCGGCGCTTTTGCAGCCTTTTGGTTTTCTGCACGGGGGCGCCACTATCGCGCTTCTGGAATCGGTCGCTTCGGCCGGCGGCGAGCTGGCGTGCGACTTGGAGACCGAGCAGCCCTTCGGCGTGGAGGTGACCATCCGTCACAAGAAGAGCGGTCGGGAAGGAGACGTGGCTCGCGGCGTGGCGAAACTCGCCGAGCGCAAACCGTCGTCGAAGGCCGGCTACAAGCTGTACTGGGATGTGGCCGCCTACGACGGGGACGGCGACGTCATCAGCGACGGCGTCATCGTGGTGAAGGTGGTGCCGAAAGACTACCTCGCCCAAAAGCTTGCCGAACGCGGGCAGGCGTAAAATTCCGCCGACTTTTCTCTTGCGCTGTGCGGGCTCTGTGGTATCATAGCGTTCGCTGTCCGCAAGGACGCACTTTCGGGTTGTGGCTCAGTTTGGTAGAGCGCTGCGTTCGGGACGCAGAGGCCGCAGGTTCAAATCCTGTCAACCCGACCATCGAATTCAAGAGCCGGCCTCGCGCCGGCTCTTCTTGTGTCTGCCTGCGGATGGGTTCCAAGGGTCGGTGAGGCTTTGGCTCGCGCCTTCGCGTGCCGTATCTAAAACAGCTGTCTTAGGCCCTGCGGTCTAGCGGGGAAGACACGGTATAATGCCAGGTTGACGTTGTGCGCTCTCGGTGCCCCGAAGGGCCGTTTTAGTGCAAGGAGGAGATCTCATGCGCATACTGGTAGTGAATGCGGGCTCGTCGTCGCTGAAGAGCCAGCTCATCGAGACCGACGGCAAGGTGTCGCTCATGAAGTGCCTGGCCGAGAAGGTGGGCACGCCCGACGCCTATATGAACGTGTCCTTCGCGCCGGATTTCCAGAAGGCCACCTATCGCGTGGCGGACATGACCGTGGCCGAGTGCTTGAAGAAGCTTTTGGAAGTGCTCGTCGACGATCCGGAGAGCCCCATCAGCGACCTCTCGCAGATCGACGCCATCGGCAACCGCATCGTGGCCGGTGGCGAGTACTTCACCAAATCCGTGATCATTGACGAGCCGGCCCGCGAGAAGCTTGAGCTGTGCGAGGAGCTGGCACCGCTGCACAACCCGCCGGCCGACGCCTGCATCGACATGATGGCCGCGCTCATGCCGAGCACGCCCCAGGTCGCCGTCTTCGACACGGCCTTCCACGCCACGATGCCGCCTAAGGCCTACATGTACCCCCTGCCGGCCCGCTACTACGACGACTACCGCATCCGCCGCTACGGCGCCCACGGCACGAGCCACCGCTACGCGGCTCAGCAGGCGGCAAACCTGCTCGGTCGCCCGCTGCGCGATCTGGGGCTCATCACGTGCCATTTGGGCAACGGCGGCTCCATCACGGCGGTCAACCACGGGAAGTCCATCGACACCACCATGGGCTTCACGCCGCTGGAGGGCCTCATGATGGGCACGCGCTCCGGCTCCATCGACCCGGCCATTCTCACCTACATCATGCGCCGCGAGGGCATCTCCTTCGACGAGATGGATGCCGTGCTGAACCGCGAGAGCGGCGTGCTCGGCGTGTCAGGGCTGTCGGCCGACATGCGCGACGTGCTGGCGGCGGCCGATGCGGGCAACGAGCAGGCGCGGTTGGCCATCGACATGTACGTGTACCGGGTGCAGAAGGCCATCGGCGGCTTCTACGCGGCCATGACCCGTACCGACGCCGTGGTGATGACCGCCGGCATCGGCGAGAACTCCGCCGAGCTGCGCGAGCTCATCTTCGAGGGGCTGGCTCATATGGGCATGATCCTCGACCGCGAGCGCAACCACGTGGTGGGCCAGATTGGCGTGAACCGCATCATCTCCATCGATGACAGCCCCATCAAGATTTGCGTGGTCACCACCGACGAGGAAATGCGCATCGCCCGCGAAACCGACAACTTGGTGAGTCAGCTGGGGTAGAAAGTGGGCGCGCGGGCCACCGCTCAGCGGCTCCGAAGACGACGAAAGCGGGGGGAAGCCGAGGGGGGTCGACTTCCCCCCGCTTTAGGGGAGGGTTGGTTTGTGCGCCGCGTTGGCGCTGCACGCAGCGGCTGGGCTGGTGCGACGCTTACTTCCCGGCGGCGGCGTTCTCGCCGGCGATCTTGCCGTACACCATGCACATGCCGCAGGAGAGACCCTTCAGCGAGATGGGGTACTGCACCGCGAAGCGGCCGCCTTGGGTGGCGCCGGCCGCGTACAGGCCGGGAATGAGCTCGCGGTCGGTGTTATACACGTGGCAGTCCTCGTCGGACTCCAGGCCGCCCAGATTGCCCAGGGTGAGGGCGCATCCGCACTCGGCGGCGTAGAAGGGGCCGTTCTCCAGGGCGAACAGGCGCTGGGGGCTCTTGAAGAAGTCGGTGTCCTCGCCGGCGCGGGCCAGCTCGTTGTAGCGCTCGATGGAGGCCTTGGCGGTCTCGACGTCCATGCCCTCGATCATGCCGAGCAGTTCGTCGATGGTGTCGGCCTTAAGGCAGCGGCCCTCTTCCACGGCCGCATCGATATCGGCGGGGGTACGCACGTTGATGCGCAGGCCGGAAGCGGTGTACTCGGGCAGAGGCTCGTCGCGATAGATGCAGGCCACGCCGTGGGCGGCGGGGAAGTACGCCAGCTGCTCGGGCCAGGAGGCGTCGAAGAACTGGTAGGCCTTGCGCTGCGGCTGCAGCTCCACCTGGTTCTCCAGCTGCTGGCCGGGCAGGTCCTCGTTCATGAAGCGCTTGCCGCGCAGGTTCAGCCAGAGATAGCCGTTGTTGCCGATGACACCGCGGCCGTCGGCGCCGGCACCGCCGCCCATGTGGTGGATCATCGGGGCGTGCCACTGCTCGATGGCGGCACCGGCCCAGGCTCCCATCTTGTGGCCCTCACCGACATTGGTGTAGTTGCCTTCGTCATCAAGGTCGATGCTCAGGATGTTGATGCCGTTTTCCACGCATTCCGGCGCGTAGAACTTCATCATGTCCTCGTTGCCCAGGTAATCGCCCGTGGCCAGAATGACGCTGGGCGCGGTGATCTTGATGTAGCCGTCGGAGCCGGCGGCCTGGGCGTAGATGCCCGCGACGGCGCCCTCGTCATTCAGGATCAGCTCGACGCCCTTGGTGGAGTAGCGCACCTCGGCGCCGGCGTCCACGGCGGCCTGCAGGTTGTCGGCCATGACGGTGGCCAGGCTGGAAAAGCCGACGGAAGTGGGATAGCAGGGCAGGTCCTCTTTGGTGTAGTCGTAGGTCTCCGGCATCGGGTACATGTAGGGGAACATATAGTTGGCCTGGGCGTCCGCCGGAATCTCGGCGTAGCTTTCGGGCGCCATGTACAGGTTCTTGCTGGCGCCGACGAACCAGTCGAGCGCGGCGCCAGACTCGTCGTAGTAGCGGCTGATGATGCTCTGGCTCACGTGGTGGCTGCACTCCTCCATGTGCATGTTCACGACCATCTTCTTATCGAGGAAGCCGTCGCCGCGGCCCCACTGGGCCTGGGTCTGGCCGCCGAAGATGGCCATGTCGCTGGCCACGCTGTTGAGGTGCGAGGAAGACTCAAGGCACACCACCTTCGCGCCAGCCTCGGCCGCGGCGCGGGCCGCCGGCACGCCGGCTGCGCCCAGGCCCACCACGACCACGTCGGCCGTCAGCTCTTCTTCCACCTGATCGTCGCTGATTGCGGGCGCCTCGCCGAGCCAGGGCAGCGTGCCCGTGCCGTCGAAGCCGACGGTGGAATTGGCTGCGCCCGTGGTGCCAAGCGTCTCGCCCGCGCTGCTTGAAGAGGCGGCCGGCGCGGCCGATTGCGGTGCGCAGCCGGCGAGTCCGGCCCCCGCGATGGCGGCGCTGACGAGCGCGGCTCCGGAGAGGAAGTTGCGGCGAGTGACGTTCATTTCAGACATGAGAACCTCCCTGTTTCCCGTGGGGCGCTTCCGTGCTGCCCCGTGGCGTCCCCGGCGGTTCCGGGGGCGTTTCTTCGTCGGCGCCGTGGCCGACCTGCTGGGGCTATCATGGCCCGTGCGGCGGCGGTGCGCATCAACCGCCGGGGTCGAATCGGGGTTGAATGCGAGCCGCAACGGCGCTTCTTCGACGGGTGGAAAAGGCGAAATCACGGTTGAATGAGCGGCAAAACCCCAGGTGGAGTATCGTCCGTTAGGGTTGAATGGCCGTTTGTGCCCGGTATTTCGACGGGGTCGCGCCCAGGTGGTCTTTCTTGTGCCATAATGCCCCTGGAAGGGAGGATCGTGACCAAACGCAACGCCATAGGGATACGTCCGGAGCATATCCGCTTTGCGGTGGGCTACGGAAGCGTCAGCGCCTGGGGCGTTATGATGCTCTATGTGCCGTGGGCCGCGTCGCCTGGCTTCTCGTTGCAGGCGCTTCTGTCCATGGTGCCCGGGCTCGTTGTGTGCCTGGCATGCCTGCTTCTCTTCCGGCAGCGCCTGTCGCTTTCGGGACGCACGCCGCTTGTGGCCGGGGCGGCTCTTCTTACGAGCTTGGGGACCCTTGCGTGTACCTATCCGACCCTGGCCGCCATACCGGGCGCTTTTGTGACAGGCATGGCGCTTTCGGGTGGGTTCGCCATCTTGCTCATCATGGCGTGGTTCGATGCCTTCGCGCATATTGGCCCGCGCGGCATCATCGTTCTCTCCGGCTGCAGCATCGTCGTGACGGCACTGGGAAGCTGGTTCTTCGTCCAATGCGACGACGCCTTGGCCAGTGTGCTCACCTCGCTTCTGCCCATGCTGTCCTTCGTGCTTCTGCCTTTGGCGTCTGCGAAGGCGCCGAAGAGCGGGGAAGGGGAGGAGACGCCAGGGGCCTTGCAAGGTAGCGCGGCGGCCGTTGATCGGGAAGAAGAGCGCGGAGAGCGTGCCCCCGAGCGCTTGCTGGCGCGAACGCCGAGACTTGCTGATGTGCTGTCGGCGGCCGTGCCCCTGCGCACGCTGGCTGGCTTCGCTATCACCTTCTTCGTGCTCAGCTCCATTACTACCATTGTCGTCGGTCGCGATAATCTCTCGCAGCTCGGTGCGCCTTCGCTCGTCATTCCGCTGGCGGCGGCGCTCTTCTTCGTGGCCAGCGGCTTTTTCGCCCGCGGGAAGATCGATCCCTCCATTCTCTACAAAGTGCTGCTGTGCGCGTCTGCGGCCTTCGTTTTCTTTTCGTTCTACCTGGGGGATGTCAACGGCGCGCTCACGCTGCACGCCCACAACATCATCGAGGCCATGGCCTGGGTCGTGCTGGCCTTGGGTGCGAAGAAGACGCCGGTGGCGCCGCATCTGGTCTTTGCCGTGGGCTGGATCGCCGAATGCGTCGGCAAGACGCTGGGCCAGCTGGTGGCGCCTTTGCTCGCCGGAGACCCGCTCGTGCTTATGGCCGTCGTCGTCATGCTGGTGCTTTTGGGCGTCGGCTTCGCCTTCAGCGAGGGCTACAACCTGCTTGACATCGATGACGAAGAGGGGAAGGCCGAAGCCCTCGCAACCGAGCGCGTCGAGGCTGCCGAAGGCGCGAGTGCGAACGCTCGCCGCGAGGCCCTTTCCGTCGCGGTCGGGGAGGACGGAGCTCCTGCGGCTGTATCCGAAACAGCAGCTTCTCTCCCGTGTCGTTCCGAGCGCAGCGTCGCAGGCGCGGAGTCGAAGGATCGTCCCGCTGACGGCGAGAGCACCGGCGAGCATTCTTGCGGTGAGCGCCCGGATCTCTACGCCGCCTTCTGCTCCGAGTACGACCTCTCGCCCCGCGAAAGCGAGGTCTTCCGCCTGTGGGTCACGGGCCACGGTCTGAAGTACATCCAGAACGCGCTGTTCGTCTCGGAGTCCACGGTGAAGTCGCACCTGCGCAGCATCTACCGCAAATGCGACACCCACAATCGCGACGAGATCATCGCCCTCTTCGAACGCGAGACGTCGGAATTCGGTTGACGCGTCCGGCGCGGCTGGTTGCGAGCCTGCGGCCGGCTTCTGCGGCGAGGGCTACACCGATGCTGGCGAGCCCTCTTTCGTGAGTGCTGCCGAGCAGCCGCTTTCCACGCTTTCTGCCGATGCGGACACGGCCTCCTATGCCAACCTGCGCCGCCTCGTGAGGTCGGGCGCCGGTTTGGGAACGATTGATCCGGGCGCCGTGCGCATCGAGGAGATGCTGAACTACTTCGACTACGACTACGCTGCGCCCGCAGAGGGCGAGGATTTCGCGCTGACCGCCCGCGCCGGGGCGTGCCCCTGGAACGCCGAAAGCGAGCTGGTCGTGCTCGGGCTTACGGTAGGGCAGGCGGCCACGGAGGCACCGCCGACGAATCTCGTGCTGCTGGTGGATGTGTCGGGTTCCATGGGGGACGCCGAGAAGCTTCCGCTTCTGAAGGAGTCCATGGCGCGTATCGTGAAAGGGCTGCGGGCGGAGGATCGGGTCTCGATCGTCACCTACTCCGGCGTGGAAGAGGTGGTGCTCAAGGGGGCTTCCGGCGATGATACCGAAGCCATTCTCAGCGTCATCAACGGTCTTGAGGCGGCCGGTTCCACCAACGGGGAGGCGGGGCTTTCCATGGCCTACCGCGTGGCCGAGGAGACGCACATCGAGGGGGCGTGAACCGCATTGTTATGGCCTCGGACGGCGATTTGAACGTGGGCATCTCCTCCGAGGACGAGCTGAACGCCTTCGTCAGCGAGAAGCGCGGCCAGGGAACCTATCTCTCGGTGCTGGGCTTCGGGTCGGGAAACTATCAGGACGCCAAGATGGAGACCCTCGCCGATTACGGCAACGGCTCCTACCATTACATCGATTCCGCCGACGAGGCAGCCCGCGTCTACGAGCGCTTCCTGGCCGCCGGGGCGGTTCCCGTGGCCGACGATGTGAAGCTGCAAGTGGAATTCGATCCGCGGATGGTGGAGAGCTACCGGCTCATCGGCTACGCGAACCGCGTCATGGCTGACGACGACTTCCGCAACGACGCCGCCGACGCGGGAGAATTGTGCGCTGGTGCCGAGCTGACCGTCGCCTACGAGGTAGTGCTCACCGACGAGGGACGGCGTCGCGAAGGGGATGAGCCGTGGCTCACGTGCGCGGTGCGCTACCAGCCGGCCGGCGAGCGAGCGGGGGAGGCGCCGGCAGAGCAGCGGTTCGCTGTGGGCCGCGAGAGCTGGTCTGCCGAGCCCGGCGACGACTGGTCGTTGGCCGCGGCGGTCGTCGAGTTTGGCATGCTCGCCCGGGACTCCGAGTTCGTCGGCACGGCCACGGCCGATGATGCAGCTGCTTTGGCCGAAAGCTCCGCAAGCTCGCTGGATGCTACCGACCGCGCCGCTCGCCGCGAGCTAACCGACCTCATCCGCCAAGCGCAGCGCAACGCCGCCTTCGATGGCGTCGTTGCTGCTAGCTGAGGGTTCTCGTTGGAGGATTCCTGCTAAATTATGCTTCTGCCTCGAGGGAGCTACTTGTCCGCTGCCAGGGCGTACCTACTCGTACCCCATGGCAGCCAGTTGGTCTTCGCTCAGGCCGAAATAGTGACCCAGCTCATGGATGATGGTCTTGCCGACCTCTTCCACGATTTCCTCGCGGCTGTCAAAGCAACGCTCGTGGGGTCCCTTGAAAACGGTGATGACGTCGGGGATATCGTCGTCGTAGCCGTTGGCCCGTTCCACGATGGAAAGCCCGTCGAACAGCCCTAAAAGGTCGTCGAATTCATCTTCGCCTTCCGCATCCCGCATCTCCGCGCCCCATTCCTCGTCGTGTCCCAAATGGTAGGCGCTCGGCTCCTCTTCCCACACCACGGCCACGTTCTGCAACGCTTCCATGAACTGCTCGGGCATCGCATCGAGCGCCTCGGCGACGGCGACTTCGAATTCCTCATCGGTCATGCGATACATGGGAACCTCCACGTGGTTGGACACTGTTCGCATCAAATGGTGACAGTGTGCGCGATTGCAATTATTGTAGTGTAGCAGCTGTCACTTCCTTGGCGTACGCTGCGTCTTAGCTCTATGGGGAATTCGACATATCTCGGCACTCCTATGCCAGGATCGCAGGTTTGGTATTGCGCGGGGCGCAGCGCTGGCGAGATCGGAGGTTTGGTACCGCGCTGCGGGAAAATACTGGCGAAATCGTGCGTTTGGTATCTTTTCGTGGCAAGATCTTAAGTTTGGTACCCGCTCTTGGGCGAATCTCGAGGTTTGGTACCTGCGAAAGCCGCGCGAGAGAATCGCGACCAGGCATTTCTTCGGGCGCAGGGAACCAAATCGCCGAAGTTGGCGGAAATCAGGGAACCAAACTTCGATTTCTGCCAGGGCCACGCCTCCAGAGGAACCAAACGGCCTAATTTGCCAAAGTTGCCGTCATCGTCGGGCGTCGTTGAAGTATTTGTGCGAAACACGGCGCGGTGAGGGGGTTTGTGTTACCATTGCCCGCGCATTCAAAGGCGCGCGGAGGGTCCGGGCGCACTGCTCGTCGGAAGTGACGCGCCGACGGCAATTATCGACAGGCAAGGCGACCCCTTGCCCGACCTTATGGAGGAATTGCATGAAGATTCTGGGCATGGGAGTTCCCGAGCTCCTCATCATCCTGGTCGTTATCCTGCTCATCTTCGGCCCGAAGAACCTGCCCAAACTCGGCAGCGCGCTCGGCAAGACGGTGAAGAACCTGCGCGAGGGCATGGGCGCCGGCGAAAAGGACGTCGAGGAAGCCGCCGACGACGAGGAAGTCGTCGAAGTGGTGGAAGAGGTCGTGGAAGAGCCTGCTGCCGCTCCGAAGAAGACGGTGAAGAAGGTCGTCAAGAAGAAGGCCGAGTAACCTCGCTCCTTCGACAACATCAGGTAAGAACGGTGGTGCGCCCGCTGCGTTAGGCGGGCGCACCACCGATGTATAAGAGAGAAAACAGGAATCATCATGGCTAACGACAACTACGTGCTGACCGAAGAAGGCAAGAAGAAGCTCGAGGAGGAGCTGCACTACCTCGAGAACGAGAAGCGCGCCGAAATCGGCGAGCGCATCAAGGTCGCTCGCGAGTTCGGCGACATCTCCGAGAACTCCGAGTACGACGACGCCAAAAACGAGCAGGGCATGATGGAGGCGCGCATCGCCGAGATCAGCCGCATCCTCTCCGAGGCCACCGTCGTGAACGCGCCGAAGCGCTCGAGCAAGGTGAATATCGGCTCCACGGTGACCGTGGACATGAACGGCCGCGAGCGCGTGTTCACCATCGTGGGCGGCGCCGAGTCCGACGCCCACGAGGGCAAGATCTCCAACGAGTCGCCGGTGGGTCAGGCGCTGCTCGGCTGCAAGAAGGGCGACGAAGTGACGACGACCGGCCCCACTGGTCGCGACATCAAGCTGACCGTTATCAAGATCGAGCACTAGGAGACCGGAATGGCCGAAGCGGTAGAAATCATCGAAGACGATCCCATCGAGGTGCGCCGCGCCAAGCGCGAGGCGCTGATTGCCGCGGGCATCGATCCCTATGGGCACTCGGTCAAGCGCAGCCATACGGTGGGCGAGCTGAACGAGAAGTACGCGCACTTGGAAGACGGCGAGTCCACTGAGGACGCGGTGCTCATCGCCGGCCGTGTCATGGCCAAGCGCGTCCAGGGCAAGATCGCGTTTCTGGAGCTGCGCGAGTCCGGCTGCGACATTCAGCTGTTCTGCCGCATCAACGCGCTGGGCGAGGAAGCTTTCGCGGCGCTGTGCGATTTGGACGTGGGCGACTGGATTGCCGTGCATGGCACCATGATGCGCACGAAGCGCGGGCAGCTGTCCGTGGCGGTGGATTCCTTCGAGCTGATGAGCAAGTCGCTGCGCCCTCTGCCTGAGAAGTTCCACGGCCTGACGGACAAGGAGACCCGCTATCGCCAGCGCTACGTGGATCTCGTCATGAACCCCGAGGTGCGCACCACCTTCGAGCGCCGCTTCAAGATCGTCTCGGCTATCCGCCGCTACATGGAGGGCCAGGGCTACTACGAGGTGGAGACGCCGTTTCTGCATGCCATCATCGGCGGCGCGAACGCGAAGCCCTTCATCACGCACTTCAACGCGCTTGATCGCGACTACTACCTGCGCATCGCCACGGAGCTGCCGCTGAAGCGTCTGCTCGTGGGCGGTTTCGAGAAGGTGTTCGAGATCGGTCGCCAGTTCCGCAACGAGGGCATGGATCCGTACCACAACCCCGAGTTCACCACCATGGAGGCCTACGAGGCCTTCGGCGACCTCGACTCCATGATGGATCTCACCGAGGGCTGCATCAAGGCCGCGGCCGAGGCGGCCTGCGGCACCCTTAAGATCGAGTACCAGGGAACGCCGGTAGACCTGTCCGGCGACTGGCGCCGCGCCTCCATGATGGAGCTGGCCAGCGAGCACGCCGGCGAGGAGGTGTCCTTCGACCGCACTCGCGACGAGCTGGTGGCCATTCTGGAAAAAAACGGCGGCCATGCCGAGGCGGCCTGGGGCAAGGGCAAGCTCATCTCCGAGATCTTCGAGGCCGTGGCGGAGGAGAAGCTCATCCAGCCCACCTTCGTCGTCGACCACCCGCTGGAGATCTCGCCCCTGGCGAAGAAGCATCCGGAGAACCCCGAGCTCACTCAGCGCTTCGAGCTGTTCATCCTGGGCCACGAGTACGGCAACGCCTTCACCGAGCTGAACGACCCGGTGGATCAGGCCGAGCGCTTCCGCGCCCAGGTGGCGGCCAAGGACATGGGCGACGACGAGGCCATGGGCTTCGACGCCGACTACATCCGCGCGCTGGAGTACGGCATGCCGCCGGCCGGTGGCGTGGGCATCGGCATCGACCGCTTGGTCATGTTGCTCACCGATGCGCCGTCCATTCGCGACGTGCTGCTGTTCCCGCACATGAAGGACGAGGTGCTCGGGGACGGGAGGCCGGTGTGCGCGACTGAGAAGGCGCCGGCCGAGGGTGCGCCGGCTGAGGGTGCGCCGGTTGCAACTTGCGCGGCTGAGGCCACCAGTGCCGAGCCCTCCGAGCCCATCGACTTCTCCAACGTCGTCATCGAGCCACTCTTCGAGGACGAGGTGGACTTCGACACCTTCAGCAAGTCGGACTTCCGCGCCGTGAAGGTGAAGGAGTGCATCGCGGTGCCGAAGTCGAAGAAGCTGCTGCAGTTCACCCTGGACGACGGCACGGGTACCGACCGCACCATTCTGTCGGGCATCCACGCCTACTACGAGCCGGAGGAGCTCGTGGGCAAGACGCTCATCGCCATCACCAACTTGCCGCCGCGCAAGATGATGGGCGTGGCCTCCGAGGGCATGCTCATGTCTGCGATTCACGAAGTGCCCGGCGACGACGGCGAGCCCGAGGAGCGCCTGAACCTCCTCGTGGTAGACGACCGCATCCCCGCCGGCGCCAAGCTGTACTAGGCGCTCGCGCTGACGACTCCAGGACGGCCCCCTTCGCAACTGCGGCGAAGGGGGCCGTCCTTTGTATCCAGCTTCTTGACGGCTGGTGAATGACGACGCGTTGTGGGGCGCCCTCTGCTTAGAATGGGAGGGGAGAGGAGGTGCCCCATGAGCGCCACGGATGACGAACAGCAATGCGACGAAGACGACGAGCGCGCCGCCCGCGAGCGGCGAGAGCGCCGCGAGGAGCGCCGGCGGCGCAAGGAGCGCACGCGCCGCGAGGGCCTGCGTCGGCGCTTGGGCGACTCCTCCGCGTTCAAACGCGAGACCTTCTACGCTCTGGAGAACCTGAATCGGGCGAACTGGCCGGCGAAGATCGTCGGAGGTGCGCTGTTCGCGCTCATCCTCCTGAATGCGGTGGTGGTGTTCGTCTCCGCTCAGCCGGGGCTCGATCCGGTGGCGGCCAATATCATCCAGGGCTTCTACCGGTTCTCGACTGTGTGCTTCTTCGTGGAGTATATCGCTCGTATCTGGATTGCCGATTTGGCCTACGGTAACTGCACGCCGGCTCGTGCGCGGCTGCGCTATATCTTCTCGCCGTGGGGCATCATCGACCTCTTGTCCTTCGGGCCGAATATGGCGGCGTGGTTCCTGCCCGTCACGCCCGCGTTGCAGAACGTCATCAGCGTGGTGCGGTTGGTGCGCCTGATAAAGATCTCTCGCTACATGCGGGGTCTGCGCACCATCGGCCGCGTCATTTCGAAACACTATCACGAGATCGTAGCATCGTTTCTGGTCATCGCCATGCTCGTGGTAGTGGCCAGTGTCGTGATGTACGAGATCGAGCACCCGGCTCAGCCCGACAAGTTCAACAACTTGCTGTCGGGCATCTACTGGGCCGTGACCACGGTGACCGGCACCGGCTACGGCGACTTGGTGCCCATCACGCCGGCGGGGCGCATTGTGGGCTCGGTCATCATGTTTCTCTCGGTGGCGCTCGTGGCCATTCCCGGCGGCATCTTCTCGGCCGGCTTCGTGGCCGAGTTCCAAAATGCCAACCTGCGCAAGATCGAGCGCGACGTCCGCCGCGAGGACGCCCGTCAAGACAACCGCGACGAGGAGGAGCGCGCCGCCGACGAAGAAACCGAGCATGACACGCCTCCTCCCTCACAACGTGCCCACAAATGACGGCTTCTCGGGGTGGAGGTTTAGCAATTCAAGATAGGGAGTGCTAAACTGCACGGGAACTATTTACCGTGCCCGACGTGTCAGTTTTACCAGAGAGAAAGCATTCGCAGAAGGGCACCAACCCAAGGAACGAGGCAACCATGTCATTCGAGAAATTCACGGACAAGGCGCGTAAAGTGCTTGTCCTGGCTCAGGATGAGGCGCGCTCGCTTCACCAGCCCTACGTGGGCACCGAGCATATCCTGCTCGGCCTCATCCAGGAGAAGGACGGTCTTGCCGCCCAGGCGCTCGATCGCCTGAACGTCAGCTACGACGGCGTCGTTCAGGCCATCCGCCAGGTGGTCACCATCGACGAGGACACCGACGTCTCCGGACATCTCTCCTTCACGCCGCGCGTCAAGCGCGTGCTGGAGAACTCGCTGCGCGAGGCCATGCAGATGGGGCAGTCCTACATCTCCACGGAGCACTTGCTGCTCGGCATCGTGCGCGAGGGCGAGGGCACGGCGCTCGAGGTGCTGGGCCGCCTGAACGTCTCCGGCGACGACGTGCGCGGGGCGCTGAACGATCTCGTGGGCCAATCGCCGGTCTACGCGGGGCGCGCGGGCTTCGATGGCCCGGCGAGCTCGTCGGATTCCATGCTTACCGAGTTCGGCACCGATCTCACCAAGAAGGCCCGTGAGGGCAAGCTGGATCCGGTCATCGGCCGCGCCTCGGAAATCGAGCGCGTCATGCAGATCCTCTCGCGTCGCCAGAAGAACAACCCGCTCATTCTGGGCGAGCCCGGTGTGGGCAAGACCGCCATCGCCGAGGGCTTGGCGCAACTCATCGTGGCCAACCAGGTGCCCGACATCCTGCGCAACAAGCGCCTCATCACGTTGGACGTGTCTGCGCTCGTGGCCGGCTCGAAGTACCGCGGCGAGTTCGAGGAACGTCTGAAGAAGGTCATCAAGGAGGTCATGGACGCCGGCGACGTGCTGCTGTTCATCGACGAGATCCACACCATCATCGGCGCCGGCTCCGCGGAAGGCTCCATCGATGCGGCCGCTATCTTAAAGCCCCCGCTGTCCCGCGGCGAGATTCAGATCATCGGCGCCACCACCCTGGAGGAGTTCCGCAAACACCTGGAGAAGGACTCCGCGTTGGAGCGCCGCTTCCAACCGCTCACCATCAACGAGCCCAACGAGGAACAGGCCGTGCGCATCATGGAGGGCCTGCGCGACAAGTACGAGGCGCACCACGGTGTGCACTTCACCGATGAGGCGCTGACCGCCGCCGTGCAGCTGGCCAACCGCTACATCCAGGATCGTTACCTGCCCGACAAGGCCATCGACGTCATGGACGAGGCCGGCGCCCGCATGCGCATCCGCAACATGACGCTGCCCAAGGAGCTGCGCGATTTGGACGAGAAGCTGCGGAAGGTGCGCGCCGACAAGGATCGCGCCATCGGCGAGCAGCAGTTCGAGCGCGCCGCCGAGCTACGCGACGAGGAAGAGGCCCTGAAGCAGGAGCGCGAAGAGGCCGAGAAGAAGTGGGAAGAGGACACGTCGAAGACCGTGCAGAACGTCACGGTCGAGGACATCGCCGACGTGGTGTCCATGTCCACTGGCGTGCCCGTGAGCAACCTCACCGAGGCCGAGACCGAAAAGCTGCTGCGCATGGAAGGCGTTCTGCACGAGCGCATCATCGGCCAGGACGAGGCCGTCACGGCGCTTTCCAAGGCCATCCGCCGCTCCCGCTCGGGCTTGAAGGATCCGAAGCGCCCCGCTGGTTCGTTCATCTTCCTGGGCCCGTCGGGCGTGGGCAAGACCGAGCTTTCCAAGGCGCTGGCCGAGTTCCTGTTCAACTCCGAGGACGCGCTTCTGTCCTTCGACATGTCCGAGTACATGGAGAAGCACACGGTGAGCCGCCTGGTGGGTTCGCCTCCGGGCTACGTGGGCTTCGACGAGGGCGGCCAGCTCACCAAGGCCGTGCGCCAGCGTCCGTACTCGGTGGTGCTCTTCGACGAGATTGAGAAGGCGCATCCGGATGTGTTCAACATCCTGCTGCAAATTCTGGAGGAGGGGCGTCTTACCGACGCCCAGGGCCGCACCGTGGACTTCCGCAACACCGTCATCATCATGACGTCGAACGTGGGCGCCCGTGACATCACCACCACGACCACGCTGGGCTTCTCGAACTCGGGGCAGAACGGGCTTTCCGACAAGGAGATCAAGAGCCGCGTCATGCACGAGCTGAAGAACGCCTTCAGGCCGGAGTTTTTGAACCGTATCGACGAGATCATCGTGTTCAAGAGCCTGACCGAGGACGAGATCGTGCAGATCGTCGACCTCATGGTGGCCGAGCTGCGCGAGCGCATGATCGCCCAGAACATGACCATCAACCTGGACGACGCCGCCAAACGCCTTGTGGCCAAAGAGGGCACTGACACCGCCTTCGGTGCGCGCCCCTTGCGTCGCGCCATCCAGCGCATGCTGGAGGATCCGCTGTCCGAGCAGATTCTCGAGGGCCGCTGGACAAGCGGTTCGGTGGTGGACGTCACCGTGTCCGAGGACGGTGAGGAGCTGGTGTTCTCCGAGGGAACCGGTTCCATCCCGGCGCCCCGCAAGCGCGACTCCATCGCCCGTGACGCCGAGCTTTTGCTGACGAACTACGACCTGGGCCACGCCGGCGTGGGAAGTGGCCGCGGCGCCGGCACCCCCGCCGGTTCCCTGGCGGGAGGGGAATAGGGTCGTTTTCGGCTACCGGCGCTTGCCCGAGCGTATTGCCGGGCGGCCGCGATTTGCTCGGTGCACTTGTGGCTCGCCTCGCAGGCTGGGTCTTGACGAGCGCACTGCGCTCCGGTTGCGCAGCATGTGCGGATTTTGCTGTATGGCAGGAGGCTCTCCGGAGCCTCCTTTTTACGTGCTGGCGTTGCCGTCCCAGCGTTGCCGTCCCAGCATTGCCGCCTCGGCGTTGTCTCGGCGCGCTGTTTCCGGAAACGCTGCGGTAAATGCCAGTTCGACCCCGAAATGGCCGACACTTCGCTTCAGAAAAGGGCCCCAATTCGGCCATTTCGCCCTTCAACTGGCATTTTTGCTCATGGTTGAATGCCATTTCGCCCTTCAACTGGCATTCAGGTGAGAAAATTCGAAAATCCCTCTGATGGCTTATACTATAAACAAGTATCAGAGCGTGCCCTCGTGGTCTTGCGCTCGAACGCCACGCTATCGCCATGGGAGGATTTATGCCGAACATCATCGATCCCGTCACCGAGCCCTCGGTTCTTCGCGAGCCGTCTTTTTGCATGGATGAGCTCGATTTCGATGCCCTGAGCTCGCCGCTTCTGCAGCTGCAAGGCAAAGTGGACAAAAAGCCCCAGACGGCGGCTATCATTCTGGCTGGTGGCACAGGGGAGCGCTTCGGCAAAGAAGGTGGCAAGCAGCTGGTGGAGATTGCCGGCAAGCCCATCCTCACGTGGTCGGCCGAGGCCTTCGACGCGGTAGGCGATGTGGGGCTCATCGTCATCGTGTGCCCCGAGGAGCGTATGCACGAGTACTTGTCCCGCGCCATCGACCCGTTTCCCTTCGTCACGCCCGTGGTGCTCGCGCCCTCGGGGGCCATTCGTCAGGAGTCGGCGTTTTCGGGGCTCGAGATGGTGGGCGACGAGTACGAGTACGTGGTGCTGCACGATGGCGCCCGACCGCTCGTGTCGCCGGATCTCATCGAGCACACCATCAACATGGTGAAGGGCAACTTCGATGCCGACGGCGCCATTGTGGCACATCCGGCGGTGGATACGCTGAAGGTCGTGGAAGACGGCGTGGTGGTGGGCACCCCCGACCGGTCGGTCTTCTGGAATGCCCAGACGCCCCAGGTCTTCCGCGCGGGCATCTACCGCCGCGCCCATGCGAGCGCGCTGTCCGACGGCTTCGTGGGAACTGACGACTCGTCGCTCATCGAGCGGCTTGGCGGTAAAGTGCTGATCGTGGAAGGGAAGCGCGACAACATTAAGCTTACGGTGCCCGAGGACTATGTGCTTCTCGCCAGTGCCGTTCGGACTATGCTTTTGAACTCCGAGCATCGATGACGGTTAACGAAGAGGCCACTTTCTGCAGCAAATCGCGAGTTATAAGCGTCTGGAGCTTGCTTCGTTCGAGACATTCAAAAGCTGCGAATTTCTGACCTGGGGTTTTGCTGGGCGGAAAACCTGGAATGCGGTGAAGCGCATCGCTCAGACGCTTATAACTCGCGATTTGCTGCAGAAACGAGCCTTTTCGATGACCGAGAAGGAAATGAGAAGGGTTTTCAGAGGCGATATGCGTGATGGAAGAAGGCGGAAGGAGCCGGTATGAACGACCTGCGCAATCTTCGGACGGGGCTGGGAATGGATGTGCATGCTTTTGCTCCGGGCCGCAAGCTCATCTTGGGCGGGGTGGACATTCCGCACCATCAGGGGCTCGACGGGCACTCCGATGCCGACGTGCTGGCCCACGCTATCTCCGACGCGCTTTTGGGCGCCGTGCGCGGGGGCGACATCGGGAAGCTGTTTCCCGACACCGACCCGGCCTACAAGGATGCCGACTCGCTTAGGCTGCTCGCCGAGGTGGCCCGCTTCGTGCGCGAGCGCGGTTTCGAGATCATCGACGTGGATAGCGTCATTGCCGCCCAGGCCCCGAAGCTCTCTCCCTACCGCGAGCAGATGCGCGAGAACCTGGCCCGTGCCATGGGGCTGCCGGTGGAAAACGTCGGCGTGAAGGCCACCACCACCGAGCACTTGGGTCCCGAAGGCCGCGAAGAGGGCATCACCGCCTACGCCACCTGTCTTGTGTGCCGCATTTAACGACAACCAGAACCCCATCTGGACCTTCGGTTATACCCCGGCGAAGGCGGGCTTCTACGTGCTGCGCGTGCGCTCGGTGAACGATGCCGGCGAGCACAGCCCCGAGAGCGCCTTCGCCGAGCTGCAGGTGGACGATTAGGGAGACCCACCTGCTCGGCCGACTCGCTGCCGAGCTGGATGACGCGGCGTGCGCCGTTGTAGGGGGAGTGCTGGCCTCAATGAGGCTGCTTCCTCAGTCTTCCGGGTGCGACTGCAGGAGGTCGATCAGGGCCTGGCGGGAGGAGACCTCGCACTTCTCGTAGATGTGGCGGATGTGGGTCTTCACGGTGCTCTTGGAAAGCACGAGCTCCTGCTCGATGTAGGGAACGTCGCGGCCCTTCGAGATGAGCCCTAGGATCTCCCGTTCGCGGGGCGAGAGGCGGTGGGTGCTGGCGAAGGCGTCCAGGTGCGCTTCGGCCAGCTCCTCGCGTTGAAGGGAAACCGCCGCCGCGCTTTCGGCTCCTTCGTCGGTATTTTCGGCATTGTTCCCTGCGGCTTCCGAGCGGCATGCCCCCCGGCGCACGACCTCGTAGACATGGGGCATGGGCCCCAGCAGCAGTGCCACCAGAACCAGGACGCCAACGCCGCCGAAGATGGTGCGGTTGGTGAAGTCGAACAGGTCGAGGGCCGGGTTCAGGTACAGCGTCATGACAAGCACGTCGGCCACGGCCATGGCCAGGGCGCACAGGCACGCGAGCCGGGCGAGGGGGACAAGCCACGCGCGCGGCGGACAGTCCTGGTAGTAGCGCAGCAGCGCCATGATGATGAAGACGAGAATGATGACGCGCCCGGCCTCGGCGACGCCGATGGGCGCTCCGCCAGGGAAGTGGTAGGGAAAGGTGACGAACCCCACGGCCACGGCGAAAAATCCCACGGAGCACACGAGCGGAAGCTTGAGGCGTTCGCGTTCTTCAAGCAGAAGGGCGATGCCCGAGAACAGAGCGATAAGCAGCGCGGCGATAAACGCCGGCTCGGTGAGATTGCCGAGGGTCGCAGCGGCCGGGTCGCCGGTCAGCGGCGCGAAAAGCGGGCTGGCCTCCGAGAAGAGCGATACGGGGAACAAGCTGAGCAGAAGATCCGCCACGAATACCGAGATGACGATAGAAAGTTGGAGTACGCGGGGCAAGGGCGCGGTTTCAGGCGCGGGGCGGGTGGTCTCTGTTGTGTCGGCGGAGGCTTCGGGGCGTTCGTCGCGGGCGCCGTCGCAAGGAGAGTCGTCCGCGTCCGCCTGTGGTTCGGCAAGCTGCATTGCCAGCCCCAGACCTATGGCGACGGGCGACACCAGGCAGGCGCCGAGCAACAGAATGCCGCGCGGCGCCAGGCTAAGCACAACAAAGGCGATACTGGCCCCAAGCAGCGCTCGCACGACTCGAAGAAGCGCGACGTGCGGCGACTCTCCGGAAAAGGCAAGCCACCAGAGGTATCCGGCCGCAGCCAAGGAGGCGCCGAGCAGCACGTCGCCAGCGATCATGGGCACTGTCGCCTCTTCGAAAAGCATCCCCGTCCGCAGCAGGATAGCAACGCTTGTGGTGAAGGCCGGCAAAAGCGGCAGCATGGTTGCTGCGAAGGTGCGGCCGGCCCCCGCAAGGAGCGGCATCCCGAAGGCGCGCCCGCCGCGTTTCGCCACCGCAAGGCATCCTGCAAAGCCTAAAAGAAGCCCTGCGTCGCACGACAGTGTCAGCGGTATCTGACAAGCGGTGCCCACCTCCAGCGCGGGGTACAGCGCGCCCGACAGCAGCGTGCACAGCGCCAGCCAGAAATAGCAGCCAAGGCCGATTTCCACCACCAGCGGTTTCGCGGAATCGAATGTCACGGGCCCCTCCTTTCTTTCTAGATTATAGACGCTCACCCCGCCTCGTTCCTATCGTACTAACGGGTCGATGCTGGAAATATTTTCGCAATTACCTCCATCGGGTCGATGCGTTGAACTGGGCTTCCGTCCTACAGTGCCCTCATCCCCGCCGTGAGAGCCCACGGGATCCTTCGCCAAAGCGGCGAGAAGCGCCGGCAAGTGCGCTGATCCCAATGGCATCGGGTGGGGCGGCAAAACGGAACGGAAACGTGCCGAAGGAGAGAAAGGGAGGCTCGCATGAGCACGATGGAAGAGACGAAAACAGCAGCAACGGTAAGCCGCCGCGGGTTTTTGGGCGGCATAGGCGCGGCGGCCCTGGGTGCAAGCGCGCTCGGGCTTGGGCTTCTGGGCGGGTGCGCCCCGCAGCCTCGTGCGGCTGAGGCCGGCGGCGAGGCAGCGGCGTCCGGTGATGCGACGTCCCCGGCGTTGTCGCAGACGGGAAGCGCCGCTTCGCCCTACGCGCAGATCAATCCCCAGGACTGGGACTTTACGACCAACAGCATCGAGGACTTCGCCAACACCACTATGTTCTCCGAGCTGAAGATCGGTTCGCTCACGCTGAAGAACCGCCTCATCAAGTCGGCGGCCAGCTCCATGGTGCCCAACGAGGAGCAGAAGGCCGTGGCCTATCACGGCCGCATCGCCGCCGGCGGCATGGGCGCGGTGCTCGTCGAGGGCAGCTATATCATGCTCGAGCGGCTGGACAAGCGCGTGAATGTGGCCGACAACGATATGCGCATGACCATCGAGGAAAGCCCGCTTGCGGCTATCTGCGCCGAAGTGCACAGCTATGACGTGCCTTGCCTCGTCCAGATGAAGACGGCCACTCCCGGCATCGTGTATTTGTGGGAGAACATGGGAGAGGAGGGGGAGGCTCACAAGGCGAGCTTGCTTTCCGATGCCGATATTCAGATGTACATCGAGGACACCATCGACGGCGCCGCCCGCCTGCAGGCCATCGGCTTCGACGGCATCGACCTGAACGCCGCCGGCGACAACCTGCCCGCACGGTTCTTCTCGCGCTTCGGCAACGACCGCGCCGCCGATGACCCCTACGGCCCGGCCACCATCGAGAACCGCACGCGCATTGCCTGCGAGATTATCCGCGGCATCAAGGAGCGCTGCGGTGCGGACTTCGTGGTGCAGGTGCTCGTGAACGGCGCCGAGGAGAACGACGGCGCTCTCGGCGACAACGCGCTGGTGAACACTCCCGAGGAAACCGTGGCTATCTGTCAAGCCCTCGAGGCCGCTGGCGCCGATGCCCTGGAGCTGCGCCTGGGTACCTTCGCCTTCCACGAGGCCCAGTTTGTCAACGACGGCGTCTTCGCCGGCTACGGCTACGACGGCGCCACCAGCTTCGGCACCTTCTTCGACTTCGACAGCCACTTCAGCGGCTTGCTCGACGGCTCCCATTCCGGCTGCGGCCTCATCATGGGCGCCTGCCGCTACGTGAAGCAGCACGTGAGCATCCCCGTGGGCGGCGTGGTGTTCATGGATCCGGCGCTTGCTCCCGACTACTTCGAGAACGCCCTGAGCGAGGGGTGGCTCGACATGATCTATATGCACCGTCCCGTGGCCAACTGCGATGCGGAATACGCCAACAAGCTGCGCGAGGGCCGCATCGACGAGATCCGCCCCTGCTGCCGCTGCCTGAATTGCCTGGGCGGTCTGTGCCGCGTGAATCCCTGCAACAACTCGGTGTTCACCGATGCCATGCCCGAGGGCTACGAGGTGCGCCCGGCCGACGGCGACAAGAACGTCATGGTCATCGGCGGCGGCCCTGCCGGCATGGAGGCGGCGCGCGTGGCCGCCGAGCGCGGGTACGCCGTCACCCTGTACGAGAAGAACGGCCTGGGCGGCCTGTTGGACTTCGCCGAAATGGTGAAGGGCAAGCACGAGAGCCTGGGCCGTCTGCGCAACTACCTCTCCCGTATGCTGGAAGTGGAAGGTGTGAACGTCGTCACCGGCCAGGAGGTGGACGCGGCCTTCGTGCGTGAGCAGAGCCCCGATGTGGTTATCGTCGCCACCGGCGGCGTACGGCCGGAGCTGGCGGCTGCGGGCACGGCCGCCACGCCGGTCATTGGCGTCACCGACTTTCTGGCCAGCGAGGTAGGCGAGCGCGTGGCGGTGCTCGGGTTCAACGCTCAGGCCACCGACACGGCCCACTACCTCATCGCCCAGGGCAAGAAGGTGACGGTGATCGCGCCGGAGCCCGCCGAGGCCTTCGGCACCGGTCAGGCCATGATGCTGAACGCCTTCGTGAAGCCCGCCTTCTTCGCCGCCGGCGGCCGCCTCATGCCCGAGTGCACGCTGAAGAGCGTGGGCGACGGCGAGATCGTCGTCGCGAACAGCTTCGGCATGGATGTCGCCCTTGCCTGCGACTGCGTGGTGGATGCCTCCACCATGAGCCCCAACACGGCTCTGGCCGACGAGCTGTCCGGCGAGTTCGACGTGCACGTGATTGGCGACGCCGCCGAGCCGCTGAGCATCCAGAACGCCATCACCACGGGCAACCTCACCGCCCGCAACTGCTAAGGCGCGCGACGCGTCTCATCTGCGCCCTCCCAAGGAGAAGGCCGGCCTCGAGTCGGCCTTCTCCTTTTGTGTCCTGGCGTGTTTTCAAAAAATTCTCTGCACGTCGCACATTTCTCCGCTCTCAAGCGTATTGTCTGTGAAAGGCCTTTTGTGGAAGGTGGCGACGGGACGGCAAGCTAGCGGCCGCGCTGTCGCCGCTTTCTCGACGGACGAGAAGGAAACCCGTGGACAACCGCCAGTACCGACAGATCGTCGACGACTACGCCGACATGGTGTACCGCATCGCGCTCAACCAAACGCGGCGCGTGCCCGATGCCGAGGACGTGGTGCAGGCGGTGTTCCTGAAGCTCTACGAGAAACCGCCGACGTGGCTTGGCAACGGGCTCGAGTGCGATGGCGGGCGAGCCATGGCGGCCGGAACCGAGCGCGAACCCGCCCGCGACGAGCGTCTGCGCGCCTGGCTCATCCGCGTCACGGTGAACGAGTGCAAAAGCCTCTGGCGGAGTCTGTGGCGCCAGCGAGTGGAGCTGCGCGAGATTCGCGACGGCGATGCCCCGCCCTTCGAGGAGTCCGCGTTCGCCGAGCCGGCTCACGAGGCGCTGTACGCGGCTTTGGGCACGCTGCCCGAAAAGTGCCGCATTGTCGTGCACCTGTTCTACTTCGAGGACATGGGTACTCGCCGGATCGCCGAGGTGCTGGGCATCAAGGAACCCACGGTGCGCACCCGGCTCGTCCGAGCAAGGAAACTACTGAAACAGTCACTGAAGGAGGCGTGGGAAGATGAGCAACCAAAACTGAAGGAGGCGTGGGAAGATGAGCAACCAAAGCCAATACAAAGCCATGATGGGCGAGGTCCATGCCTCTGCTGACCTGATTGGAAAGGTTAAGGGCATTCCCATGGAGAAGACGAAGAAGCGCACGACGGCCCTGAAATTCGCGACCGCTACCTGCGCGGCATTGTTGGGCGTGTTCGTGGTCACCAACGGCGTCTGCTACGCCGCCACGGGCGAGACCTGGGTGGAGAAGGCCACGGTCTACATCAACGGCGAGCCGGTGGAGCTGGACGTGCAGATGAGCCAGAACGGCGATACCACCGTGGCGGAGGTCAGCTACGAGGTGAACGATGAGAGCGGCGGCGCGGCGCAGATGACCATGATCTCGGAAGACGGCGACTTCGACGGCACGACCTTCGAGATCCACGACTACACGGTGGAAGGCGCCGAGGACGGTTCGCCGAACGCCGACGACATGGTGCTGGAATCTTCCGACGGCCATGTCATTCTGGCCCCCGAGGGCATCGAGCCCATCGACCTCACCGATGAGCTTGCCACCAACGGCGCCGCCACGGGCACCTACGAGAAGGACGGCGCTACCTACGTGTACCAGGTAAGCGGCGAGCCCGGCAACTGGCACGCCTCCGTGCATCTTGAGGGCGTCGACGCCGAAGCTTCCCCGTCCGCCGCTGCCGAGGCGCGATAGAGTTCCGATAGAACGGTTGTAGAATTCCGCCGCGCATCGTGCGCGTCCCCTATAATCTCCCGCGCGGGCGCAGTCCCTGCGGGAGATTATTGCGTGGAAGGAAGCGGTTATGGCGAGGTTGACGGAGCGGGCCTTCGAGAATGCAGTGGTGCGGCTGCGCGACGGCCAGGGCGCGTTGGGCCAAAGCGCGTTGGATGTGCTGCACAACCAGCGTGAGGAGCTGGCGAACCAAATGCTGGCGCGGCTGGCGGGCAGCGACGAGTTCGCTGCCATGCTGGAGCGCAGCTTCGGCCCCTTCCGGCGGCTTATGACCTACTACGAGTGCGCCATGATGGAGGTGGAGACGAAGTTCCGCGTGCTGGATGCCGAGTTCGGGCTGCAGCATGATCGCAACCCTATCGAGTCCATCAAGTCGCGCCTGAAAAGCACCGACAGTCTGGCGAAGAAGCTCGCCCGCAAAGGCTTCCCCATGTCGGTGGACTCCATCGAGCAGAACATCTACGACGTGGCCGGCGTGCGCGTGGTCTGCACCTTTCCCGAAGATATGTTCTCTCTGGCCGAGTCGCTGCTTTCCCAGGATGACGTGATCCTTATCGAACGGCGCGACTACGTGGCTTCCCCGAAGCCGAGCGGGTACCGCAGCCTGCACCTCATCATCGAGGTGCCCATTTTCCTCGAACGTGAGAAGCGCTCGGTGAAAGTGGAAGTGCAGCTGCGCACCATCTCTATGAACTTCTGGGCCTCGTTGGAGCACCAGCTGCGCTACAAGAAGAACCTTTCCGACGAAGAGGCCGCGGCGGTGGCCGCCGAGCTGGCCGATCTGGCCGAGACCGCCGCCGATTTGGATCGCCGCATGCAGATCTTGCGCAACTATTTGGACGACGGGGAAGAGTAGGGGCAGACAGTGCTCGTGCTCACCTTGTAGCCTGAAAGTCTCGCACTCCATATCATTCCCGATCGGTAATAGAACCGCCCAAATTTCCTTTTCATTCCCGATCGGTAATGATATAGTTCTCGATCGGCAGATATTCCCGATAGGTAATGAGAGCATCATGCGCATTAACTCGATGAAGGTCCTGGGGCAAGCCATTCGTGCGCGTCGCAAAGAGCTCGGCTATTCGCAGCAAGAGATGGCCGAGTATTGCGGGTGCGGTACGCGCTTCGTTTCCGATCTGGAGAACGGCAAGGAGACCATTCAGTTTGGCAAGGCCCTCGTCGTCGCTTCCATGCTCGGGCTCGATCTGAGCATAGACGTGAGAGGGGGAGCGCGGTGAGTGACTTGCTCAGAGTGTATAAAGGGGGTGTCTTAGTTGGCGTTCTCGACAAGGGCGATGGCGAGCCGTTTTATGGCTTTACCTATGACGAGGCCTATCTGAAAATGTCATCTGCCATGCCGCTGTCCCTATCGTTGCCGCTTTCGGCTCGCCGCTACACAGGTCATGAGGCGATGCCGTTCTTTGAAGGCCTTCTTCCCGAAGGCGATGTTCGCGAGGCGGTGGCGCGGCAGTTCCATGTGTCGGCCCTGCGGCCCATGGAGCTCATTCGCGTGCTCGGCAAAGATTGCGCCGGTGATGTCGTCGTGTTGGGAGAGGACGATGGCTGCGATTTGCCGGAGGAGGCGGCTTACGTTCCGCCCCTCAACGCTCTTGAGGAAATCGCCCGCTATCCTTACGGTGCCATCTCCCAGCTTCGTGCAGAGTATCGCCTATCCCTTGCTGGCGGTCAGGAGAAAATCGCGCTCTTCCATGATGATCGCGCGCCTCTGGCCGAGGGCTGGTTTGCGCCATTGGCGGGAGCGCCGTCGAGCCATATTATCAAACCCCAGGTAACCGATCGTTTTCCGTTTCTGGCCCTTAACGAGTTCATGTGTATGGAGGCTGCCCGGGCTCTGGGGCTCGATGTTCCCGATGCGGCCATTGTCCCGGGCGAGCACCCCCCTTTTTTTCGTTGTCCGCCGTTACGATCGCGAAAGCGCGGAGGAATCCGGCGACGGCACGCCCCAGATGTTGCGGCGGGTGCACCAGGAGGACTTTTGCCAAGCTATCGGCCGCACTTCGGGAGAGAAGTACGAGACACGAAAAACCCATCACGCTCAGGATATGGCCGCCATTTTGGTGGGCTATGCTGCACGACCCATTGAGGCGCTCGGCGAATTGTTCCGGAGGATCGCCCTGAACTACCTCATCGGAAACTGCGACGCGCATCTGAAAAACTACTCGCTCCTCCTTCGAGAAGGTGCAGCGGTTTCTCTTGCCCCTGTCTACGACTTGGTGTGCACGGCAATCTATGATGGGCGCTTTGGGGGTGGGTTGAGCAGAAGCATGGGGATTCGCATTGGCGATCACCTCAATATAGACAGGGTGACGCCCAGCGATTTCCTCCTGCTTGCTCGGGATATGCGTCAGCCGAAGCGAGTGGCCGCGACGATTCTTGAGGAATTGGTCGGTTCGATGGAAGCGGCATTTGAGACGGCTGCTATCGAATTGGCAAAGGTTGGCGCGGGCGACGACGCCTACGCCATGGCGCAACGCATCGTAGCGGGCGCAGCCAAGCGTAAGGACGTCATGCTAAAAGCCGTTGGCTTGTTGAGCTGATGTTCGTGCTTTAATCGCCTGTGTCGCAAAGGTGAGGGTGCTTTCTTGCGCTACAATGGCTCTCATTCTGAATGAACGCCCGAAGGAGCTTTTATGATCAAGCTGTACGATACGCGCCGCCGCCAGAAGGTGGACTTCGAACCCGTCGAGCCCGGGAAGGTCTCCATGTACGTCTGCGGGCCGACGGTGTACAACCGCATCCACATCGGCAACGCGCGCACGTTCATCTCCTTCGATATGATCCGCCGCTACCTCAGCTGGCGCGGCTTCGACGTCACCTTCGTGCAGAACGTGACGGACGTGGACGACAAGATCATCCGCCGCGCTGCCGAGGAGGCGCGCACGGCCGCCGAAGTGGCCGAGGAATACACGTGCCTGTTCATCGAGGACATGCGCGCGGCCGGCGTGCAGGATCCGGACATTCGCCCGAAGGCCACCGAGGAGATCGGCACCATGATCGCGCTCATTGAGCGCTTGATAGAGCGCGGCCACGCCTACGTGTCGGAGGGCGACGTGTACTTCGACGTGCGCTCCTACCCGGGTTACGGCCAGTTGTCCGGGCGCGATATCGATGAGGCGGAAAGCGGCCACCGCGAGCTGCGCGCCGACGGTCAGGGCCTGGAGGAGCGCAAGCGCGACGAGCTGGACTTCGCCCTGTGGAAGGCGGCCAAGCCCGGCGAGCCGGCGTGGGAATCCCCCTGGGGCGAGGGCCGTCCGGGCTGGCACATCGAGTGCTCGGCCATGTCCGAGAAGTACCTGGGACTGCCCTTCGACATCCACGGCGGCGGGGCCGACCTGGTGTTCCCGCACCACGAGAACGAGCGCGCCCAGTCCGAGTGCGCCTGCGACAGCACGTTCGCCAACTACTGGATGCATTCCGGTATGCTGCAGATCGCCAACGCCGAGACCGGCGAGACCGAGAAGATGTCGAAGTCGCTGAACAACTTCCTGCTGCTGCACGAGGTGCTGGAGCAGGTGCGTCCGGCGGCCCTGCGCATGCTCATGCTGCAGAGCCACTACCGCAGCCCGCTCGTGTTCGGCGAGCAGCGCGTTGCCGAGGCCGACGCGGCCCTCACGCGTATCGAGAACGCCGTGAAGGCCCTGGACTGGCTGCTGGAGACGGGCACGCCCCGCGGCGAGGCGGCCCTTGAGCCGGAGACGGCGGCGGAGGCGCTCGCGGCCACGTTGGATGCCGCGGCCCTTTCCGATCGCGTGGCCGTTCTGCGCGACGGTTTCACCGAGGCCATGGACGACGACTTCAACGCGCCGGCGGCCCTGGGCGAGATCTTCTCCTTCGTGAGCGACGTGAACGCGCTCGTGGCCGATGCGAAGACCCTTGCGGCCGAAGAGGCCGCCGCCGTGCGCGCGGCCCGCGACGCCATTGTCGAGCTCATGGACGTGCTCGGCATCGACGTGGCGGCCGCCGAGGTAGGGGAGGCCTATCCCGTGGAAGTGGTGGCGCTGGCGGCCGATCTGGCCGGCTACGACGGCGACGACCCGGAGATCGCCGTGGCGCGCCTCCTGGAGGCCCGCGCAACGGCCCGCGCCGAGAAGAACTGGGCCGTGGCCGACGGCGTCCGCAACGGCCTGGCCGACTTGGGCTTCATCATCGAGGACACCCCGCAAGGCGCCCGCGTTACCTACGAGGGGTAAGCGGCACGCGACAAAAACAGCGCAAAAGAGGGGCCGGGCGCCATGGTTGCCCGGCCCCTCTCCGTTCTTTCTTGCAGGCGCTCATGTATGGCATAATGAGCGCCTGCTAAGGAAAGAGAGTTGAAGCGAGGGTTCCATGTCCATGTACCAGCGCGTCTTGAAGGCGCTTTGCGTCCTATTGGTTGCGTACGCCGGATGCCTGGCCATTGCTGGCTTGGCGCTTATCGGGGTGGCCGTTGCGGGGACGAGCCTCGATTTGCAAATTGACGGGGCGGCCGTGACGGGCGCGGAGGCGATAGCGCTTTGCGCGGCGGCGGGCACGGTATTTCTCATTGTCGGTTTGCTCGATGTGATTGTGGCCATCCTCGGGTTGCGCGGAGTGAGGCGCCCCGAGGCCCTCAAGCCCTTCATCGTATGCGCTTCGATCATTCTGGCCCTCAACGTTGCCAATACGGCGTACAGCGCGGCCACGGGTGCACTTTCGGGCAACAATCTCCTCAACTTGCTGCTGCCGCTTTTCGTTCAGGTGCTCGCGCTTTTGTGCGCCGGGCACATTCGCAAAGAGCATGCCGCTGGCACGATGGCCGCGCCCCAGCCGATCAATCGCGGGCCCTCCCTCGGCTTTATGCGCGTCATCCAGGTGCTGTTCGCAATTAACATCATAGCCGTGCTGGTCAGTTGTGCCACTCTGCGCTCGGGCACCTATACCTTGGGCTTCAGCGAAGTGCTCGATATGGTGAACCTCGTGTTCGACGGCGTGAGCTTCTGGCTCATCATGCAGCGCTCGCGGGGCGCCCGCTACTGGATCATCGGTTTCTCGGCATTCAATATCGCGGCGGGTACGATATACAACGCGGCCACCGGCCAGTTCAATGTGCTCGATCAGCTGGGGGCGTCGGCCTTCGATATCGTGCTTCTGCTGTACTTCCTGTTCGCGAAGCGTCCGCGCCAGGTGCTGACCGTTGAGTTCACGGCGCGTCGCTGCAAGGAGCTGGTGGTGCGGGCATGGGATTTGTGGCAGCCGCGCACTTGGTCGTTCTGGCGCAGCATGATCATCTACTTCTGCCTGTTCAGCATCGTGGGGCACTGGATGGAGGCGGGTTTCTGCCTGTTCATCAAATGGGGAATCGTGCCGGGCATTTACGATCCGAATTCCGGCATTTGGCACGACTACCTGAATCCGTTCCCCGTGTACGGCGCCGGCATGGTGGCCTGCGCCGTGCTGCTGTTCCCTATCAAAAATCTGCTCGAGGAAAAGCTCGGCGGCATCGCTAAGCCGCTCGTGGCCAGCTTCATAGTGAATGCGCTCGTCTGCGCGGTCATCGAGCTTGTCTTGGGGCTCACGTCGAACATGCCCGACGCCAACGGAGTGTACCCGCTGTGGGATTACTCCACCATGCCCTTCAACTTCATGGGGCAGATCTGTTTGCAGAACACCCTCCTGTTCGGTGTGGTGGCCACGCTCATGACCTGGGTGGTGTACCCGGCGCTGCAGCGAGAGTACCTGAAACTTCCCGAGCCCATGCGGCAGACGTTCTTCGTGGCCGTGCTCGTGTTCTACGCCATCGTGGTCTGCCTGTACGTCATCAATATCACGCTGCCGGTGTAAGCGCGAGAGCTGTAATCCGAGTCGCGCGATGGGTCGCGCTTGAGGGCGACGGTGCAAGTGTTGCGGTTCAATCTGGAGGCGGCTATTGGCGCGAACCTTTCGATCCGGGGCCTTCCGGACGTATTGCTGCGCTTTTCGGGTGAAGCGGCCTGCTATCGCGTAGAATGGACGCATGGACGAACGAATTCATATGGAGCTTTTGGCGCCGGCGGGCGGTATGGAGCAGCTGCGGGCCGCCGTGCAGTTCGGGGCCGATGCGGTATATTTGGCGGCCGACCGGTTCGGCATGCGGGCCCGGGCGGCGAATTTCCGCTTGGACGAAATTCCCGCTGCGGTGGCCTTCGCCCACGACCACGGCGTGAAGGTGCACGTCGCTTGCAACATCCTCATGCATCCCGGCGACATCGACGAGTTGCCGGCGTTCTTCCGCGCCATGGACGCAGCCGGAGTGGACGCCTTCATCATCGGCGATTTGGGCGCCTTCGCCGTAGCCGGCGAGGTGGCTCCGAGGGTGGAGCGCCATGTGAGCACCCAGGCCTCGGTGGCCAATGCGACGGCAGCTCGGGTGTGGCATTCCCTCGGCGCGAGCCGGGTGGTGTGCGCCCGCGAGATGTCGCTCGCCGATATCGCCTGCCTGCGTCAGGACGCGCCGCCGGATTTGGAGATAGAGGCCTTCGCCCACGGCGCCATGTGCATGGCCGTCTCGGGCCGGTGCCTCATCAGCAGCTATCTCACCGGCCGCTCGGGCAACAAGGGCCACTGCACCCAGCCCTGCCGCTGGAGCTATCAGCTCGGCACCGCTGCTTTTGAGGAGTTCGCGCCGCCGGAAGCTCCTACGGGATTCCTTCTGGAAGAGGAGAAGCGCCCCGGCGAGTTCTTCCCCATCGAGGAGGACGACCGCGGCACCTTCATCATGAACGCGAAGGACATGAACATGCTCGCGCATCTGCGCGAGCTGGCCCGCGCGGGAGTTGATTCCATCAAGATCGAGGGCCGCAACAAGAAGGCCTTCTACGTGGCCAGCGTCGTGGGCGCTTACCGCCGCGTGCTCGACGGCGAGCCGCCGGCGGCGGTGGCCGACGAGCTGTTGGCCGTGTCCCACCGTCCCTACGGCACCGGCTTCTACTTTTCCGAGGCCGAGCAGGCTCCCGCTTACGACGGTTACGAACAAGAGACCATGCACGTTGCCGATGTCGCAGCGTGCCGGGACGGTTTTCTCTATGTGCTGTGCCGCAACCGCTTTGCGGAAGGAGACGAGCTGGAGATCCTCGCGCCGCACGAACCGAGCCGTCCGCTCATCGTGCGCGACCTATACTGGCTTTCCATCTTCGGTCCCGACAATCACGACGAGGACGCCCCCGCTACTGCGGGGGAGGCCCTTTCTCGCGCTACCGCCGCCGATTGGGAAGCCGCCGCCGTGGCCAACCGCTCCTGCAACCTCTACCGCATTCGCTTGGCCGCAGCATCCGATGGGGCTGCATCCGGCACGTCCGACACGTCCAGCGCGTCCGACATGCGCGACGCGTCCAACGTCTCCGTCATGTCCGACACGTGCGGCGCTTCCGGTGGTTCCGCGCCATGCGCCCCTTCTCTCAGCGCTCACGTGCCCGAAGGCTCCTTCCTTCGCAAGCGCACCTTCCGCCGTTCCGCCCGCCACGGCTAGGCCGTCAGCAATTTCTTCTTCGTCTCGGAGAGAAAAAAGCGAGTTGTTAGGGTTTGCCTATGGGAAGCGAAGGGCCGTTGAGAATCAAATAAATGTAATCATTTTAATAATAAATGAAATTCGTTTTTCAAGACGAATAGATCCGACAGGGTTCCGGCAGCAAACCCTAACAACTCGAAAATATCGTCCTCGGACGGGTGAAAAATTGTTGGGGCTCAAACGAGTGAAAAATTTTCCGGGCCCGTGATCAATCGCGAAGTTGGCGGCGCCGCGCGCAAGAGCCGACTCCGATGGCGAGGGCCATCGCGGTGACGAGCACCGCCGCCCCGACGGCTCGATCGCCGGTCTCTGCCAAGCGGTGTGGGCCCTTGCCGGTCTCCTCGCTCGGGGCTTCGCCGTCCTCCTCGCGCCGGGATTTCGCCGCACCCGAAGGCTTATATCCCACTGCGAGCCCTCCTCGCTTTCGCGGACTATTTCCTCTACTGCGGCGTAGCGCTGGTCCGCCGGAAGTTTCACCGGGTCTTTCAGTTCCAAGGTGCGGCAGCCGGGTTGCTCCAGGACAAAGGACTCTTCGGCTGCGAGTTTGCCGTCAGCGGGCACCTCGTCGCCATCGTCGAGGAGATACACGCGCACGGTTGCTACGACCGGTGCGTACATTGTGAAGAGCGTGGTGGCCCGTAAGAGTTCCGGTCCCTTGGCGGTAAAGACGTTGGCCGCCGCTGCGGGCTCATTTGAGTTGGGGATCAGGCCCGCTTCTGCCCAGCCCAGGTAAGTCGTACTGGTGATTGAAGTCGTAGCTCTCCTCGACGGGCGTGACGTGCCATGAGGCGAAATTGCCAAGGGATCGGTCGTAATAGGACACCCAAAAAAGCCGGAGCCGTTCTTGTCGGGATCAATGTCGCCATCGGAAAGCGGCATTCTCCAGGAGGAGGCCCAGTAACTGTGATATCCCCTATCTGCGGCGTACATTTGGGCCGAGCCTCAGCTGTTCTTCACAAGCCATGCACCGTTTCCGTCGGGTGCGCCCGCTTGGCCGGAGAAGTTGGACGCCGGATAGTCGTCGTCCCAGCCCACGATGGTCACGACATGGTTGGCCTGGTAGGGATCGGTGTCGTTGTACTGGCACCATTCGTTGTAGTTCGTGAACTCGCCGGTGCCCGTGTCGTCCGGAAGGCTCTGCTCGGCCGCGATTCCCACCTCGACGGCCCCTGTTTCGATGAGCGCCCGCTTGATGTCGTCGTTGGCCTCGGCGTCGAAGTGGTCGAAGGTCAGTTTGCTCTCGCCGTCGGCGATCTCCTCGGAAAACACCGAGGGCTCGTCGAGCCATACCAGATCACTCACGCGGTAGCCCGTGTCCACGAAAGTTCGCGAGACGTTCTCGTCCAGGCTCCAATTGGCCTCATAGGTGATGTCGAAGTTCGACCAGTCGTCGTTGTCAGTGGCGAAGGCGAGGCCTCCGCCCTCAAGGGGGCGCTGGAACGTGTAGGGGAGCTTTTCCTCGGTCGTCAGGCTCTGCCACGCGAACAGCTGCACGGGCATCGTGATGGAATTGGCGCCTGTCAGCTGGTTCGCACCCGTTCGGGGCTCGATGTAGAGCCCCTCTCCCGCCTGCCCGGGCGCCGACTCATCGCTTTGGCACGCGAAGGCGTACCAGGCGAGGGCGTGTTCCGAGAGATCGGGCTTAGAGGGCAGGCCGTACAGCTGGGGAGTAGCGTGCTCTTGCGGCGCTGGCAGCGTACCGGCGGTCCGTTTCTGGTGCTTCAAGATGGAACTCTCGATGGCACTGGCTGAGGCAAAGGCCCAGCAGACAGGAAAAGCCGCCTGGTCTTTCGGATACGTGACCGTTCCTTCATTGGTGAGGTAATAGGACGAGGGCAGGGGATCTGCTGCGGCTATCTTCTCATGGATGACGTGCGCTGGTAAGCGGGATGCCGGATTTTCTCGTCATCCCCGAGCATCCATGCTAGGATGCTTGAAAAGCGGCAGGAACGGGAAGGGATGCGATGATCACCGTCGGCGATGTCATGAATATGAGGGCCTTCGACAGCATTTGGCTTGCGGCTCCCTGCGAGGGCGCGGCCGTGCGTGAGGTCACGGGCGTGGGCACGCTCGACCACGAGCCGTTCACGGGCGGCTACGAGGTGTTCACCCAGGGCGAATTCGTGTTCACCACGCTGGGTTTCGCCGGCGTGCACCCCGATCTGGCCGAAGAGGCACTGCTTGCGCTCATCGAATGTGGCGTGGCAGCGGTGGCCGTGAAGCCGGTGGTACTGAAGGAGCTGCCGCCATCGGTGGCACAGGCCTCGGCCGCGCGGGGCGTGCCCGTGTTCTTCTACGAGGGGCGCTACATGGAGCGGGTCATCGCCGACCTCATGAACCTGCTCGACGACGACGCCGCCGAATGGGAGCGTAACCACCTGATCGATCTCATTCTGGCGCCCTCCGACGAGCACGCCGTGCGCTCCACGTTCTTCACTATCGCAGGGGTCACGGGTGCCACCATCCAGTGTTTGGCCATACGCCCCGTCACCGACGACGGGGCGTCGCTGCGCGCGTTGCAGAAGGTGGTGGAAGGGGTGCTTGCCGGCTATGGTGAGCGCTGGGACGACGTCGGGCGCACGTTTGTGTGCCGCTATCGCGAGATGCTTCTGGGGTTCGTCTCCTTCAAGAGGCCCCCGCTGAAGACCGTCGCCATCTCCGACGCCGACCTGGCGAAATGTATCGCCACGGCCGGGCCTTTGGTGTGCGGCATCAGCCAGGAGGTGAGCCTGGGGGAGGGGGATCTGGCCGTGCGACAGGCTATGGCCGCTCTGCGCACGGCCGAGCGTGAGGACGCGGGCATCGTGCGGTGGACGACCTTGCGCTTCGACGCCTTCCGCGCGGCGGCCCGAAGCGACCGCTTGTACGCGCGTGCTGCCGACCTCCTGCGCTCGCTTCTGTTCGATTACGATGCCGAGCACGACGCCGACTTGGGCGCGACGGCCGAGGCGTTCGCCGGCGCCTATGGCGAGGTGAGCCGCACGGCCGAGGCGCTGTTCCAACACCCGAATACCGTGCGCTATCGCCTGAAGAAGATCAAGGAAGTTCTCTCCGTGCAAGACGCGACCGACCGCGAGTTGGCCGCCCTGCTCGCGCTGGCGTATCTTGTGTAGCTCGGCTCTTGCGCCACTGAGGCCATCGAGGCTCAGGGTAAAGGGTCGCGCTGTTTCTGTCGCCGTCACGAAGTCGATCTCGCAGACGCTAGCTTTGTGCACTTGCACAAATAGAAGCGCGCGGGTTCATCCGATCGACCAAACGATGACCTTCATCGTGGGCCTAAACTAGGCGCCGTCGAAAGGAGAACCACCATGAAACTGTTCAACGACCAGGCCACAGCCGCCGTTGCTTCCCTCGATTCCGCTGATGTCGCCTACTGTGCCAAGCTGGAGCAGCGCTTTGCCCATATGGGCATCAGCTCAAAGGCGGCCTCCAGCGCCGTGCAGTCGCTCGTCGAGGCCGACGCCGTCCCCCAGGTTGGCGTCTGGGCCGCCCTGCCCTCCGCGTTCAAGGGCCTCTTCCAGAAGAAAACCGAGGCGAAGCCCGTCGCCTCCGAGGCGTTCGAGGTTTCTTTGTCCGAAGCGCTCGCTTAGGCGCGCAGTGGCAGACGCCTCCGCTTCGCCGCATGGTGCTACCTCTTTGTTAGCCCCGTGTTGCCGCGTTTGCATCTGCCATGTGCCCCCTGGCGTGCTGAGTCACCGACTCTCAAGCCTTGCCGGCTGCCAATTTCCCACCCAGGGCAGCCTCGGTTTTCCCAAACGCAAAGCGACCCCGCCAAAGTCGGCGGGGTCGCTTCAGGTAAGTTCAAGTAAGTTCAGGTAAGTAAGAGTAGGTCGGGAGTTGGCGGAGGGGGTGCCGCGCACAGTTCATTGAAGTGCATTAGGAAATGCCGGAACCCCCGACGAGCCCTGCACTTCAATGCTGTTTGAGCACGGTGCCCCCTCCGCCAACTCCCGACCGGACAACCAGGGTTAGTCCTCAACCTCCACGAGCTCGATGTCGAAGTTCAGGTCTTTCCCCGCCAGCTCATGGTTCATGTCGAAGGTGACAATGCCGTCTTCGATGGACTGCACGAACACAGGGAAGGGCTGGCCGCCCGGGCCCATCATGTAGACGGTCTGGCCGACGGGCAGCTGGTCGGCGTTGGGGATCTGATCCACGGGCACCTTCTGCACCATGGCGTCGTCACGCTCGCCATAGGCCTCGGCGGCGGGGATGTGCACGGTCTTCTTCTCGCCCACGGCCATGTCCTCCACGGCGGCGTCGAAGCCGGGGATCATCTGGCCGGCCATGCAGACGAACTCGATGGGCTCGCCGCGGTCCACGGACGAATCGAACTTGGTGCCGTCGTCCAGCGTGCCGGTGTAGTGCACCTTGACCTTCTTGCCTTTGTTGCTCATGGGAGCTCCTTTCCAAAAGATGTGCGCTTAAGTCTAGCGGAAGGGGGCGTGCGGGGTAGGGAAGGGGCGCAACCTGCTCCAAGTTGTCATAAACGGAGCTTTTTGCCTTCGGGACGGCTCCAGTGGGGGTATGATGAAAACAACAACGAAAAAGCTCAACTTTGTGCATATGCTCAAGAAAGAGCCGAATACGCAACGGGCATAGAGGAAGGAAGTTTCTATGGGCTATCGAGCGGGAGTTGTGGGAGCGGCCGGTTTCGCCGGCATCGAGCTGGTGCGTCTGCTGTCGCGCCATCCTGAGTTCGATCTGGCGGCGGCGACCTCCGACGCGCTGGCGGGAACGCCCATTGCGAAGGCCTATCCCGCCTTCACCGGGGTAACCGATCTCGCGTTCTCCGCCCACGAGGATACTGATTTCTCTGCCTTCGACGTGGTGTTTCTGGCGGTGCCCCACAAGGCGGCCATGGGCATGGCGCCCGACCTTATGGCCGCCGGCGTCACGGTCGTCGACCTGTCGGCCGATTTCCGCCTGAAGGATCCGGCCATTTACGAGAAGTGGTACGCGCCTCATACGGCCACCGATCTTCTGGCCCAGGCCGCCTTCGGACTGCCCGAGCTCACGGGCGACGAGTTGGCCGCCGCGGCCGAGCGCCGCGCTGCCGGCGAGGCCGTGCTCGTGGGCTGCGCCGGCTGCTACCCGACGGCCACCTCGCTCGCTGCGGCGCCCGCTATCCGCGCGGGGCTCGTGGACGCGGCGGCGCCGGTGGTGGCCGATGCCGTCTCGGGCGTGACCGGCGCGGGCAAGAAGGCCACCGAGCGCACCCATTACTGCTTCGCCAACGAGAACCTGGAGGCCTACGGCGTGGGCACCCATCGCCACACCCCCGAGATCGAGCAGATCTTAGGGCTGGAGGGCCGGCTCGTGTTCACCCCGCATCTTGCCCCGCTCAACCGCGGACTGCTGTCCACGGTGACGCTGCCGCTGGCCCCGGGCGCTGCCCCCACTACCGAGGAGCTCGTGGAGCTGTATCGCGACTTTTACGCGGCAAGCCCGCTCGTGTCCGTCATGGACGCCGGCGTGCAGCCGCGCACGGCGTCGGTGGCGGGAACCTGCCGCGCCCAAGTGGGCGTGGCGGTACACCCCGCCGGCATGATTGTGGCCACCGGCGCCATCGACAACCTGGGGAAGGGCGCGGCTGGCCAGGGCGTGCAGTGCGCCAACATCGTGTTCGGCCTGCCCGAGACCTGCGGTTTGGAAGAGATCGCCAACCCCGTGTAAAGCTGGAAGGGGACGAGGGCCGTGTCGGCGCCGTCCCGTGGGAAAGAGAGGACCTATGACCGAGAACGACACTTTCGCTTTCGATCCTGAGGGCAACGCGGCCAGCGCGCTCGGCTTTTCCGCTGTGGGCGTGCACGCGGGCTTTAGGGCCGACCCGGAGCGTCTCGACATGGCGCTCGTCGTGGCCGACGAGCCCTGCGCGGCGGCGGCCACCTTTACGACCAACGTGTTCTGCGCGGCGCCCGTGCGCGTGTCCCGCGAGCACCTGAACGAAGGAGGCGCCGGATCTCCCGCCTACGGGTGCGCCCGGGCCGTTGTCGTCAACTCCGGCATCGCGAACGCCGCCACGGGCGAGATCGGTTTGGAAAACGCCCGCAAGACCGCCGAGCTCGTCGGTGAGGCCGTGGGCTGCCCGGCCGACGAGGTGCTCGTGGCCTCTACGGGCGTCATCGGCCAGCACCTGCGCCTTGCGCCCTTCGCGGAGGGCGTGCCGGCGGCGCTTGCGGCCATGGCCGCCGCAGCCGACGATCTTGCCGGCCGCACATCCCAGGGCCTGACGGCGGCCCGCGCCATCATGACCACCGACACCTGCCCCAAGCACGGCTCGGTCAGCTTCTCCGGTGACGGCATCGGATACCCGGGCGTCACCTTCACGGTGGGCGGCATGTGCAAGGGCGCGGGCATGATCATGCCGAACATGGCCACCATGATCGCCGTCATCACCACGGATGTGCCCATCGCGGCGCCCGATCTGTCGCAGGCCCTCACGGCGGCGGTGAACAAGAGCTTCAACAAGGTGACGGTGGACTCCGATACCTCCACCAACGACACCTGCTTCGCCCTGGCCTCCGGCGCTGCCGCGCCCGACGGCCCCGCTTTCACGTCCGGCACGCCGGCCTTCGACGCCTTCCAGCGCGCCCTCGACCAGCTTGCGACGACGCTCGCCCGCAAGATGGCCGCCGACGGCGAGGGGGCAACGCGCCTCATCACCGTTACCGTGCGCGGGGCCGCCACGGCCGACGATGCCGATGCCGCCGCACGCACGGTGGCCAACTCGCCGCTCGTGAAGACGGCGGTCTACGGCCACGACGCCAACTGGGGCCGCGTTGCCGCCGCCCTCGGACGCTCCGGCGCCCGTTTCAACCAGGAGGACGTGGATATCGATATACTGGGCCTGCCCGTGTGCCGCGCCGGCCTGGTGGTCGACTTCGACGAAGAGGAGGCCCTGCGTCGCTTCGAAGAACCCGAAGTGGCCATCGAGGTGGATCTGCACGCGGGGGAGGAGTCGGCCACGATGTGGACCTGCGACTTCTCGCACGAGTACGTGACGATCAATGGAGACTACCGCTCATGAAATACGCTAACGAAGCCCGTGCCGAGGGCGTACCCGTACGCACCGGCGAGATCCTCTACGAGGCCATGCCGTGGCTCAAGCAGGTGACGGGCAAGACCATCGTCATCAAGTACGGCGGCTCGGCCATGGAGAACCCCCAGCTGGCCGCCGAGGTCATGGCCGACATCGTGCTTTTGAAGATTCTCGGTGTGAACCCGGTGCTCGTCCATGGGGGCGGCAAGGCCATCAACCGCGCCTTCGCCAAGTTCGATCTGCCGGTGGAGTTCGTCGACGGCCAGCGCGTCACCACCGACGACGCCATGGATCTTGTGCGCATGGTGCTCACCGGGGAAGTGAACCAGCAGCTGGTGGAGGCCATGAACGCCCATGGCAACATGGGCGTGGGCGTGTCGGGCACCGACGCCGGCATCATCGTGGCCGAGCAGGCCGATCCGCGGCTGGGGCGTGTGGGCAAGATCACGCGCATCAACACGCCGCTCATCGAGGATCTGGTGGCCGACGACTACATTCCCATCATCGCCTCCATCGCCATTGGCGAGGACGGTGGCTGCTACAACGTGAACGCCGACGTTGCTGCCGGCTACATCGCCGCGGCCATCGGCGCTCACAAGATCATCTTCCTCACCGATGTGGACGGCCTCTACGAGAACTACCCCGACCCCGACTCGCTTATCGCCGAGATGTCGCTGGGGGAGGCCGAGGCCATGGTGCGCGGCGACAAGCTGGCCTCGGGCATGATTCCGAAGCTGGCGAGCTGCGTGCGCGCCCTCGATTCCGGCGTCAGCGCGGCCCATATCATCAACGGCACGGTGCCCCATGCGCTTCTGCTGGAAATGCTCACCGACTCCGGCATGGGAACCATGGTGGGCGGCCTCGCTTCCGCCCAGTTCCTGAACGTCTCGCCGGTGAGCAAATTCGCCGCCAAACTCATTGAAAACCGTTAGGAGCATCCCATGACTCTCGCCCGCGAAATGGCTTTGGAATCCGAATACGTGATGGGCACCTTCGCCCGCAAGCCCGTGGAATTCGTCGAAGGCCACGGCATGACGCTCATCGACGATGCCGGCAACGAGTACCTCGATTTCCTCTCCGGCATCGGTGTCTGCAGCCTCGGCCACTGCCACCCCTCCATCGTGCAGGCCGTGAGCGATCAGGCGGCCAAGCTCATCCACGTGAGCAACTACTACTACATCGAGCACCGCGGGGAAGTGGCCCAGCTGCTGTCGAACATGCTGAACGCCTACGTCGATGAGCCGAGCCCCGAGACGTGGAAGACCTTCTTCGCGAACTCCGGCGCCGAGGCCAACGAGTGCGCCATCAAGCTGGCGCGCCTGTACGCCCGTCGCCGCACGGAAGCCGCCGGCAAAGATGCCGAGCTGGCCCCGCGCCTCATCGTCACGCTGGCCAAGAGCTTTCACGGCCGCACCTTGGCGACGCTTGCGGCCACGGCCCAGCCGGCCAAGCAGGAGGCCTTCCAGCCGCTGCCGGCCGGGTTCACGGCCACGCCCATCAACGATGTGGAAGCGCTCGAGCGCCTGTTCGAGACCCAGGGCGACCGCATCTGCGCCGTCATGATCGAGTGCATCCAGGGCGAGAGCGGCGTACATCCCTGCACCGAGGAGTTCATCGGCGCCATCCGCCGCCTCACCGAAGAGCACGGTGCGCTCATGATCTGCGACGAGGTGCAGAGCGGCATCTTCCGCACGGGGCTGCCCTACGGGTTCCAGAACTTCGGAGTGCTGCCCGACATCGTCACCATGGCCAAGGGCATCGCCTCTGGTGTGGTGGCCGGCGCCTGCGCGGCCAAAAGCTCCATCGCGGCGGCGTTCGCGCCGGGCGATCACGGCACCACCTTCGGCGGCTCGAACATCGCCATGGCCACGGCCCACGTGACGCTGTCCACTCTGCTCGCCCCGGGTATGGGGGCGCAGATCGAGTCGGTCGGCGCCTACATGCGCGAGCGGCTGGCCCGACTGCCCCACGTGCAGGAGGTGCGCGGCTTCGGTCTCATGAACGGTATCGACCTCACCCATGAGGCGCCGTCGGCTCCCGATGTGGTGGCCGCCGGCCTGGAAGCGGGCCTCGTCCTGAACGCCACCGGCCCCCACACCCTGCGCTTCCTGCCCCCGCTCATCTGCACGGAAGCCGACGTGGACGTGCTGGTGCAGAAACTGGAGCAGCTGCTGTAGGCGTTTTCGCCCAGAGGTTTGACGAGGCCATCGACAGCTCCAGACTTTGCCCCATTTGGTGTAAAGTCTGGAGCTGCATTATTGATTTCTCCTTAAAAATGGTCATTTGATTCCAGACTTTACCCCATTTGGTGTAAAGTCTGGAATCAAGCAAAGCCATGCAAAGGAGGGAAATTGACCGTCATCAACCGAGATCACTACCTCAAGCAGCTAGTGAAAAGCCAATTTAACGGAAGAGTCAAGGTCATCACGGGTATTCGCCGTTGCGGAAAGTCGTTTCTGCTTTCCACGATTTACAGAGCGCATCTTTTGAAAAGCGGGGTTTCCAACGACTGCATTATCGATATCGATCTTGAGAAGAGAGAGCACGCGTCTTTGCGCAATCCTGAGCTGCTCTATGATTACGTGCTGCAGCATGTGGCGTCCCCTCAAAAGCACTATGTATTCGTCGATGAAATACAGCTTTCCTATCGTGTGAAGCGCGACGAGATTGACGAGGAGCTTGTGCCTCCCGAGGACAGAGATTTGCTCTACACCACCTTCTATGACGTGCTGAACGATCTTATCGGGCGCGAGAACATCGACGTGTATGTGACGGGTAGCAATTCGAAGATGCTTTCAAGCGACATTATTACAAATTTCCGAGATCGGGCCACTCAGATTCATATGTGGCCGCTGAGTTTTTCGGAGTTCCTCGATTTTGCGGACATGGATCAGAGCGCCGCGTGGGCCGAATATCTTGTGTATGGAGGGATGCCCCTTGCGGTTCTCGCGTCGACTGAAACCGAACGGGAGACCTATCTGAAGGGACTTTTTCGGAGCATGTACCAAGCGGATATCGTCGAGCGCTATGGCATCGACAACACATTTGCACTGGAGCAGCTCACCAAAGAACTTGCCTCGGCAGTGGGTTCGCTCACCAATCCGGAAAAGCTTGCGAACACGCTCAACACCGTTGCGCATGCGGGCATCTCGAATAAAACAGTGAAGCGCTATCTCGATGCGCTCGAAGACTCCTTTTTGTTCTCGAAGGCCGAGCGCTATGATGTCAGGGGCAAACGCTATTTCGACTACCCGACGAAGTTCTACGCCGTAGATACGGGCCTGCGGAATGCATGGCTCAATTTTCGACAAATCGAAGAGACTCATCTGATGGAGAACGTCATTTACAACGAGCTGCGCATGAGAGGGTATTCGGTCGATGTTGGTGCGGTGCGTGTGAGGGAGTCGCGTGATGGGAAGAGGCGTGACGGCATGCAGGAGATTGATTTTGTGGTCAACCGGGGACACGAGCGCTTCTACATTCAGTCGGCATGGCGATTGGAGGGCGAGGAGAAGCGCGAGCAGGAATTGCGGCCTCTTTTGAAAACGGGAGACTCGTTTAGGAAGATCGTCGTTGTGGGTGGGTCACAGCATCCTTGGACGGATGATCGTGGCATAACCTACGTGGGCGTCATTCCGTTTTTGCTCGATCCCGCTATATTGGGCTGATGCGTGGAAGAGGTTTGGCTCATTGTTCCGCGCGTTGGAAGGGAGATAGCCGAGGGGATGACTAAGCATTGGCGCAGCGCCTATGAATATGGCAAAGGTGCCCCTGTGCTATGATTGCGCCCGTGAGATCAGAGGAAGAACGGAGGGGCCATGTTTGACGAGGGGGAGCTGCGGCGGGATTTGGCGGCACTTCTGCGAGACAACCGCGAGGAGGTGGCCGAGCGACTCGAGCGCGGGTATGTAGAGGCCTATCCCCGTTCTCGGGCGAACTTCATGGCAGCCAGCGCCATCCACCAGTGGACGCTCGATGAGATTGAGAACCTGGCCCAGGTAGTGGAGTCGGGCGACTGCTCCATGCGCACCTATCGCGGCCAGTACGGGGATGCCGTGGAAGATCCCCACAATCCCGAGCTTACGGCCTTCGCCAGCTATATTGCGGCTAACCTGTTCGAGGCTCGACAGATGGCGCCGTTTCTGTTTCAGAGGGGCGGCGGCAAGGGCATTCCCCATACCCAGGCGCTCCTCGAGCTCTTCGAGCGCACCATCCAGGAGGTCATCGCCTACAACTGCGAGCTGTTCGCGGCGTCCGTCAAGACTCCCGGTGCGCTTCTTCGCACGTGGGAGATGACCCAGGGCATGGTGTCCTCTTCCGCCGCCGACACGCCGGCCAAGCGCTATCTGGGCATCGAGGGGTCTGCGCCCGAAGGCCCGCAGGGCGTGGCGGCCGGCGTGGCTCCTGAAGGCGATCCGCGCGAGGGCGCGGCCTCCCGCCGGCAGACGACGCGGACGACGCTGTCGGCGCGCGAGCGCGAAGTGCTCGATCTCATCGTGGACGGCAAGACCAACGGTGAGATCGCCGGCCTCCTCTCCATCAGCCAGAATACGGTGAAGAACCACGTCGCCCGCATCTTCGACAAGTACAACGTGAATACGCGCACCGAGTTGGTGTCGAAGGCGCTTCGCGAGGCTTACTAGTACCTCGGTACTAAAAGCCGCGCCTGTTGCCTAGTGCATAATTCTTGCGGTACTAGTGCTCTTGGGCGTTTTGCCGAACGCGCGGCGCTCGTATCCTCTTCTCGACGACTCATGATACGGATCAACGAGAAGAGGAGGAATTCATGGCTGAGACAAATCATGTCTGCGATGTGTCGCGCCGCTCGTTCGTCAAGGGAAGCTTGACGGCGGCTGTCGGCGCGGGAGCCGCTTCATGGCTTACGGGCTGCAGCCCCAAACCCGTGGCGGACACTGGCGGCACGGAGAGCGAGCCGACGCCCGTCGTCGAGGATAACGACGAGATCTTCCGCGGCACCTGCCGCTGCAACTGCTACGGCGGCTGCTACCTGAACATCCACGTGCGCGACGGCAAGATCGTCCGCACCTCCATGCGCGATCTGCCCGAGACGGCGTGGAACCGCATTTGCTCGAAGGGCCTCACGCATCCCTACCGCGTGTACGACCCCAACCGCGCCAAGTACCCCATGCGCCGGGCCGGCGAGCGCGGCGAGGGCAAGTGGGAACAGATCACGTGGGACGAGGCCCTCGACGAGATCGCCCAGAAGTTCACCCAGTACGCCCAGGAGTTCGGGCCCGATTCGGTGGGCATCGCGTCGGGTGCCGGCAACTACGGCTTTCTTGATCTCATGCCGCGCTTCCAGGCACGCATCGGTGCCAGCACCGTGGGAACGCCGCTCGATTTCGCGCCGTTCTACAGCTTGAACCCCATGGTGGGCATGTCGCTGAACTTCCACGGCAACGAGATGACCGATCTTGTGAACTCGAAGACGCTCGTCATCTGGGGATCGAACCCGGCCGTCTCCCAGATCCAGGGCATGCACTTCATCATGGAAGCCCGCGAGCAGGGAACGAAGGTCATCAGCATCGACCCGGTGTACACAGCGACCACGGCCAAGTGCGACCAGTGGATCCCGCTCGCCCCGGGTACCGACGGCATGCTGGCCATCGGCCTCATGAAAATCGTTCTCGAGAAGGGCTGGCAGGACGACGAGTTCATCCGGTCCACCACTGTGGCGCCTTTCCTCGTCAAGGAAGACGGCGAGTACCTGCGCCTCAGCGATTTGGGCCGTGCCGAGGCCGGCGCCGAGGACGACGTGCCGGTCGCAACCGATGGCAAGGGCACCTTCGACGCGCACACCGCCATCGCCAATGCGGTGGTGGAGGGCACCTACGATTACCAGGGCCAGAAGGTCACCTGCGCCTGGACGCTGATGCTCGACCGCCTGAGCGAGTACGATCTTGAGGAGTGCTCGAAGGTGTGCGACGTGCCCGTGGACGTCATGACGCAGCTGGCCGAGGACATCGCCGTGAACAAGCCCTGCGCGCTGTACATCCTGCTCGGCATCGACCACTACCAGAACGGCTTCTACAGCATCTACGACATGGGCTGTTTGGCCGCTATGACCGGCAATATCGGCAAGCCCGGCGCGTTCTGCGGCATCTCCGAGGCCGTGTACTTCGGCCTCGAGAACGCGGCGAGCCCCTACGGCGCCTACACACTGGCGGATGCCACGCCCTCGACGGTGAACGTGCCAGTGTTCCGCATGGAAGAGGCCCTCGAGGCGGGGGAGTGGCTCGGCAACCCCTACACCTTGAAGGCGCTATGGGTGTACAAGCGCAATCTGCTGGCGAACCTGTGCGACCGCGAGTCGATGCTGCGCTGGCTTGAGAAGGTCGAGCTCATCGTCGTCTCGGAGCTCACCATGAACGAGATGGGCCGCTACGCCGACATCTTCCTGCCAGTGTGCCATTGGTTCGAGATGGAGGACTTCGCCCACCAGTGCCCGCAGAATGTGTTCATCACCATCCAGGACAAGGCCATCGACCCGCTCTACGAGTGCCGTAGCGACTTCGACATTATCAAGGACCTGGCCGGCCGCATGGGTTACGGGGACGATTTCAACTTCACCGCCGAGGACTGGATGCGCGGTTATCTGGACAGCGAGACGTGCCAGGCTCTGGGCATCTCCTACGACAAGCTGAAGGAGGAAGGTGCCCTGCGCGCCATCCCGGGCAGCCCCGAGGCGCCCTTCATCCATGGCGGCGACGGCATTCCGACCGCCACGGGCAAGGTGGAGTTCTACCAGGCCCCTTCGGCGCGCTACGCTAGCACAGCCATGGGCGAGGAGCCCGACTTCTCCCACTTCGGGCTGCCCTACTGGGAGCCGGCTGGGGAAGTGGTTCCCGAGGACGCGCGCAACGAGAAGTACCCCTACCAGGTCATGTCCGAGCACCAGCGCCTGCGCACCCACAGCCAGTGGGTCAACGTGCCTGTCATGCGCGAGCTCGACCCCGAGCCGTCCGCGAAGCTGCATCCCGATACGGCGGAAGCCCACGGCATCGCCGAGGGCGACTACATGCGCATCTACAACGACCGCGGCGAGGTGGTGGTGAAGGCGCACCTTTCCGACGGCGTGCGACCGGGTATCCTTCTGTGCTCGCGCGGCTGGGAGGACGCCGACTTCGTCAAGGGCCACTTGCAGGACGTCCTGTCCGACGAGGTGAGCAACTTGTGCGTCACCCAGGCCTTCTTCGACACGACCGCCGCTATTGAGAAAGCAGAGGTGTAACTATGACTCGCTATGGCATGGCCATCGATCTCTCCCGCTGCATCGGCTGCAATACCTGTGCGGTGGCCTGCAAGGTCTCCAACAACCTTCCCAAGGACGTGTGGTGGAACGTCGTCCATACCGAGGGACGCGATTTCGCGGACACCTCCAAGGGCACCTACGGCGGCGAGATGCAGCTGAGCTGGCTGCCGGTGAACTGCATGCACTGCGAGAACGCCGTCTGCGAGGAGGTGTGCCCGACCGGCGCCACCGTCAAGCGCGACGACGGCATCGTGACGGTGGACGAGGAGACCTGCATCGGCTGCAAGTCCTGCATGGAGGCGTGCCCCTATGACGTGCGCCGCCTCATCGAGAACGAGCCCGAGTACTACCTCGAGCTTCCCATCGGCGATCCGGCGGCTAAGAGCCACAAGGGCGGCACGGTGGAGAAGTGCGACTTCTGCGCGGGCCGCATCGACCGCGGCGAGAAGCCTGCGTGCATGGAGCTGTGCCCGGGTCGTGCTCGCTACTGGGGCGATCTTGACGACCCCGAGTCGGAAGTCAGCCAGTTCTTGAGCGGCCGCAACGCCACGGTTCTGCTTGAAGAAGAGGGGACGAGTCCCTCGGTCTACTACGTGTCCTAGCCTCCCCTCCCTCGCCCGGCCTCCTTGGGGGCCGGGCTCTTTTCGAATCGAAGGAAGAAGGAAGTGATATGGAAACTCTCGCCGATGCCCTGCAGGCGCGCTCCTGCGCCTATCGATTGCTGGCGTTTTTCATGGCCCTTTCCACCCGGGACGTCGCCGATAGCGTCCTTGCGGGAAGCTTGCGCGCCGATGTGGAGGAGATCGCCGATGGGGCGAACTTCGATCCCGAGGAGGCGCGCCGCGTCACCGAGGCCCTTGATGCGGAAAACTCCTTTTGGCAGCTTGATGCCGAGGAGGCCCTTCGCGCCCTGCGGCTCGATTACACGATGCTGTTCACCAATCCCGAAGGTGCCGTCGTCTCGCCCTACGAGGCATGCTTCAAGGGCAGCGACGATTTCGATTCGAGCGGCCTTACGTTCATCTCGCCCACGGCGCTCGACGCCGAGCGCGTCTACCGGCAGCTGGGCATCAAGCCAAGCGGACACTCGAACGAGTCGGCCGATCACATGGGCGTCGAGACGGAGTTTCTCGGCTTGGTCTACGAGCAGCTTGCTGGGGCAGTTGATGACAGCGGCGACGAGGAGCGCCAGCGGCTCGCAACCATCCTGGAGGACTTCGACCGCGGCCATTTCCTGAAGTGGGGAGCGGCCTTCTTCTCCCGCGTGCAGAACGCGGCGCAGACTCCGGTCTATCGAGCTTTGGGATGTTTGGGCGTTGCTTTGGCCGCTAGTGAGAGGGATGTTTTCGCGGGATGTCTCGCGCCCTGTGCGTAAATGGCATACCGGAGGCGGTGCGCGACTGAAGTGGTTGCCGGACGCTTCCCTCGCGGTCGGTGGGCACTCTCGTCACTTCCCATTCTCTTGCTCGCTATTGAGAAAACGCAAAGGGCGCTGCACAATTTGGCGGCGCCCTTCTTGTGTATAACGACGCAAAGCGCCCGATCAGATCCCCTTTATTTTGTGCAACTGCACAGCACATTGCACAAGGAAATTTTGCCGCTTCCGCGAAAATTTTGAAATTCGGGGTTGACGACTTATAAATTAGGGCATAATGCCGTCAACCGCACAGCCGAGGGCTTACGGCGCAAGGCGCCAGGGCTCCATAACTCGGACGGCTGCGCGTACTTGAAAGGAATTGTCACGATGCAGGCAGCAGCTCTCATAGCTTCCAAGCACAGCGGAATCGCTGCTGCTGCCCCGTGCCCTCAGTTCCTCGCCGCGGCCTACGTCGACCGACGCCGACGTACCTCTTCTCTGCGACGCCGACGCGCGTAGCAGATCTTTTCGCGCGCTCAGCGCACCGCCGCGCGGCCCCGCCCGGGTCCGCCAAAGGCCGTGGCCTCCCGAAGTTCCTCTTCGAAACCTCAAGCACCATCGCGCAGGAACCCTGCGCATCGTCCCAGACGCGACTTCACGCCACGCCTTTCCATCGCAAAGCGAGCCGGGCACCCCATAAGGAAACCCAAAAGCAGCTCCCGACACGAAAGGCAACTCCCATGACTACGACGAACTCATCCCTTCACGACGCCCCGCAGATCTCCGCCAAGCCGGCCCCCGGCGAGAAAGAGCGGTGCGTGCTCGCCTACTCCGGTGGCCTCGACACCTCCGTGTGCATCAAATGGCTGCAAGAGGAATACGACCTCGACGTCATCGCTGTCGTGGGTGACCTCGGCCAGGAGCACGAGGGCCTCGAGGCCATCAAGGCCAAGGCGCTCGCCACCGGTGCCATCGGCTGCGCGGTCATCGACATGCGGGAGACCTTCGCCAACGAGTACCTCGCCTGTGCCATGGCCGCCAACGCCATGTACGAGAACAAGTACCCGCTCGTGAGCGCTCTCTCGCGGCCGCTCATCGCCAAGCACCTCGTGGCGGTGGCCCATCAGTTCGGCGCCAAGTACGTGGCCCACGGCTGCACGGGCAAGGGCAACGACCAGGTGCGCTTCGAGTCCTCGGTGCTCATGCTGGATCCGGCGCTCACCATCATCGCCCCGGTGCGCAACTGGGATCTCGGCTGCCGGGCCGATGAGATCGCCTGGGCCGCGGCCCACGGTGTGCCGGTGAAGGCCACGACCGACAAGCCCTATTCCATCGACGACAACCTGTGGGGCCGCGCCATCGAGTGCGGCGTGCTGGAGGATCCCTGGTGCGAGCCGCCGGCGGATATTTGGACGATGACGTGCGATCCGGCCTGCGCGCCCGACGAGCCCACCTATGTGGAAATCGAGTTCGACCAGGGCGTTCCCTGTGCGCTTGACGGCACTCCGATGAGCTTCCTCGACATCATCTACGCCATGAACGATATCGCCGGCACCAACGGCTACGGCCGCATCGATATGGTGGAGAACCGGCTCGTGGGCGTGAAGAGCCGCGAGTGCTACGAGGTGCCGGGTGGCCTGGCCCTCATCCAGGCCCACAAGGCCCTGGAGGATCTGTGCCTGGAGCGGGGCGTGCTGCACCACAAGCTCGCCATCGAGCAGACTTGGGCCGAGCAGGTGTACAACGGCCTGTGGTTCTCGCCGCTGAAGGAGGCCTTCGACGCCTTCCTCGCCCACACCCAGCAATGCGTGTCCGGCACGGTGAAGCTGAAGTTCTTCAAGGGTTCCTGCACTGTGGTGGGACGCAAGAGCACCTATTCGCTGTATGATTTCGGCCTGGCCACCTACGACGCCGACGATGCTTTCGACCACCAGGCCGCCAAGGGCTTCATCGACATTCACGGCCTGTCCTGCAAGGTGTGGGCGAAAAACCGGCTCGCCACGGGCGCGCGCATGCCTTCCTACGACGACGTGAACCTCGCGAACACTGCTTACGGCAAGATGAGCGCCGTGGTGGAGGAAGCCGAGGAGATTCTGGAAGACGCCGACGCCGTCATGGCTTAGGGGCGCTAAACTGGCACGAAAACGAGGGAAGCGGGCGGTCTTTGGGGCCGCCCGCCTGGCTTACCGATTTACCGAGGAGACACTATGGCACTGTGGTCTGGAAGATTCACTGAAGGCGCCGATGCCTTCACCCAGCGCTTCGGGGCATCGCTGCCCGTGGATCAGCGACTCTACGCCGAGGACATCGCCGGCTCTATCGCCCATGCTAACATGCTGGCCGCCCAGGGCATCATCGCGACCGCCGATGCCGAAGCCATTGCAGGAGGGCTCCAGGGCATTCTGGCCGACATCACCTCCGGCGCGCTCACGTTCGACGTGATGGAAAGCGAGGACATCCACATGGCCATCGAGGCGGAGCTGACCCGCCGCGTGGGGGATGCCGGGGCGCGGCTGCACACGGGCCGCTCGCGCAACGACCAGGTGGCAACCGACACGCGCCTGTACGCCAAGCGCCGTGCCGGCGAGCTTATGGCCGCCAACGTTGCCCTGCGCGAGGCGCTCATTGCCCAGGCCGAGGCGAACTTCGATGTCATCCTGCCGGGCTACACGCACCTGCAGCACGCCCAGCCGGTGCTGTTCTCGCACCATATGCTCGCCTACGTGCAGATGCTTGCGCGCGACTGGAATCGCCTCGCCGCCGCCCGCGACGCCGCCGACGCATGCCCCTTGGGGGCCGCGGCCTTGGCCGGGACCACCTATCCGCTCGACCGCTTCGCCACCGCGGAGGCGCTCGGCTTCGACCATCCCATCCCGAACTCGCTCGATGCTGTGTCCGACCGCGACTTCTTGCTCGACCTCATCTACGCCTGTAGCGTGTCGTGCTTGCACCTGTCGCGTTTGTGCGAGGAGATCGTGCTGTGGTCGTCGGCGGAGTTCGGCTTCATCACGCTGTCGGACGCCTACTCCACCGGTTCCTCTATCATGCCCCAGAAGAAGAATCCCGATTTCGCGGAGCTCATCCGCGGCAAGTCGGGCCGGGTCGTGGGCGATCTGGTGGCCCTCATGATGACGTTGAAGTCGCTGCCGCTTGCCTACAACAAGGATCTGCAGGAGGACAAGGAGGGCGCCATGGACGCCGCCGACACCTTGGAGGACTGCTATGTGTGTGCCGCCGGCATGATCGCCACCATGACGGTGAACGCCGATGCCATGGCCGCTCAAGCGAAGAAGGGCTATCTGGCCGCGACGGATGTGGCCGACTACCTGGCCAAGAAGGGCCTGCCCTTCCGCCGGGCCCACGAGATCGTGGGGCATCTGGTGCTTCTGTGCGACCAGCGCGGCTGCGATTTGGAAGACCTCACGCTGGACGATTTCAAGGCGGAGAGCGATCTCTTCGAATCCGATATCGTGGAGTGCCTGAACCTGCCCGCCATCGTTGCCGCCCGCACCACCTTCGGCGGCACGGCCCCCGAAGCGGTGCGCGTGCAGCTGGCGGCCGCCAAGGCGCAGCTGTAAGGTGCTTGCGCATGGCTCGCTTTCAAAGGGCTGAGGCTCGGCCTGTTCCATAGCGGGAAATAAGATACTCGTGATTATTACAATCACGAGTATCTTACGTTCGGGGGACAGACTGCTGGGCTGTCCTCTGTGCATTTCCTGGTGGCGGCTCCATCTTATGAACCCTCCATAACTCATTGGTAAAATGGCCAGACCTATAACTGATGGAGGTTAATTCGTGGGTTCTCGCGCAATGAAGGGCCGTAAGGGCACGAAAGTAAAGAATAAGAAGGTCATCGTTTTGTCGGTGCTGGGCGTGTTCGTCGCCTTTATCGCGGCGGGCGTGTTCGGCGTGGTGACGCTGTGCAACTCCTGGCTGGAGGATCTGCCCGACTACCAGAACGCCGACGCTTACAACACGGCGCAGCCAACCATGGTTTACGCATCGGACGGCACGACGCTGCTCGCCGAGTTCCAGCTGGAGAATCGCGACCCGGTGGCTCTCGACCAGATCAGCGAGTACGTGCTGAAGGGCACCGTTGCCACCGAGGACGAGCGCTTCTACACCCACTCCGGCGTCGACTACCTCGGTGTGGCCCGCGCGCTCGTGAACAACCTCATGGGCGGCGAGCTGGAGGGCGCTTCCACCATCACTCAGCAGTTCGTGCGCAACACGATTCTTTCCGACGAGATGCGCGACATCTCCTTCAAGCGCAAGATCCGCGAGATGTACATTTCCCAGAAGCTGGAAGAGCAGTACTCCAAAGACGAGATCCTGCTCATGTACCTGAACACTATCAACTACGGTTCCGGTGCCTACGGTATCGAGGCCGCCGCCGAGCGCTACTTCTCCAAGGACGCGAAGGACCTCACGTTGAACGAGGCGGCCACGCTCGTGGGCATTCCCCAGTCGCCCACCTACAACAACCCCATCGATTATCCGGACAACTGCCTGAAGCGCCGCGACACCGTGCTCGACCGCATGGTGTCCAACGGGGTTATCACGGCGGAGGAGGCCGACGCGGTGAAGGCCGAGCCCATCGAGCTGAACCCCTCCGAGCCCTCCATGACGGGCATTCTGGCCTACCCCTACTTCACGAGCTACGTGCGCAACCAGCTGACCAACCCCGAGGGCAAGTACGCCTATTCCACCTCCGAGCTGTTCAAGGGCGGGTTGAAGGTGATCACGACGCTGGATATCGAGGCCCAGACCGCCGCCGAAGAGGCTGCGGCCGAAAAGGAAGAGGAGGCCGGCGATCCCTTCGAGGTGGCCATGGCCGTTGTGAACCCCGAGAACGGCTACATCGACGCGCTGGTGGGCGGTCGCGATTACGAGAGCTCTCAGGTGAACATGGCCACGGGCGAGGGCGGCGCGGGCCGTCAGGCCGGATCGTCGTTCAAGCTGTTCACGCTTTTGGCGGCTATCAACGAGGGCATCGACCCGGAAACGCTCATCGATGCCGGCTACAAGGTTGATTTGGAGGGCGGCGAGCCTGTCTACAACAACGATAAGGCCGATTACGGCACGCGCACCATCAAGAGCGCTTTCGGCGTGTCGTCGAACACGGCGTTTATTCGCTTGCTTCTCTCCGTGGGCGTCGATAAGGTGATCGAGATGGCCCACGCCATGGGCATCACCTCCGATTTGCCGGCGGTGGCGGGCCTTACCCTGGGCATCGGTTCGGTCACGCCGCTCGAAATGGCTGACGCCTATGCCACGGTGGCCAACGGCGGCGTCCACTACGATCCGGAGTGCATCATCTCCATCGAGGACAAGAACGGCAACGTCATCGTGGACAACACCGACCCCACGGGCGAGCGGGTGTTCTCTCGCGAAGTGGCCCGGGCGGCCCTCGACTGCATGGAAGTGGTCATCGACAACGGCACCGGCAAGGCGGCTCGCCCCGATAACGGCCAGGAGGCCGGCGGCAAGACCGGTACCACCGACGACAAGAAGGACAGCTGGTTCTGCGGTGTGACCCCGCAGTACGCCGTGGCCATCTGGCTGGGCGACCGCTCCGACTATTCCGAGGCCCAGGCGACGACTACGACGGCGGCCAGCGTCTTCGGCGATTTCATCGACAAGATGATCTCCCCGACGCAGACGGTGAAGTTCTTCGAGGCGGAGAAGCCCGAGTACAAGAAGGATTACCGCGACGAGGACAACCATATCGGCGGCTACTACTCTTCCAAGAAAAAGAAAGACGACACCGAGGTGACCACGAAGCAGGATGATGAGGAGACGCCCGAGGGCGACGGCGACGAGAACGGCGGCAACGAAGGCGGAGAGGGCAACGAGGGCGGCGGCAACGCCGAGCCGACACCGACACCGACGCCGGAGCCTACCCCGGAGCCCGAGCCAACGCCGGAGCCGACGCCGGAGCCGACGCCCGACCCAGCCCCGGACGACGGTGGCGGCGAGGGTGCCTAAAGCAGCGTAGCCGCGACATAATTGTTGCGATACCGTGACGGCGGTACGGGCCCGGGGGTGCGGACTGCTATCATAGCGAATGAGAAACCAAAGCCTCGCTCGACGAGGCTGCCCTGAGCAAGCAACCGGTGCCTCAAGGCACCGAAGACGGGAGAAATCATGAGGAAACGTACCATCGCGCGGGTTTTGGCTGTGGCCCTTGGCGCGGCTTTGGCCCTCGGCGCTCTTGCCGGTTGCCAGTCGCCGGCCACTGGAGCCACCGACCAGCAGCAGGCCAATCGCACCTACATGACCAAGGTCAACCAGGCGGTGGAGGAGCTGAATACGCGCCTCGGCGAATTCGACGAGGCGGTGGCTCAGGAGAGCGTCGTCAATATGCGCAACAAGGCCAACAGCGCCTTCGAGGCCATTGACGCTCTGGCGGCCATCGATACGCCGGACGCCATGAAAGATCTGCAGACGAACTACGTCGACGGCTGCAACAAGCTGAAGGATGCCCTGAACAGCTACATCGATTTGTACACGGAGATCAGCAGCGCAACCGAGGAGGCGCCCTTCGACTTCAGCGCCTACGACGGGCGCGTGAAGGAAATCCAAGACGCCTACAACGAGGGCATCGACAAACTGAAGGCCGCCGACGAAGAGGCTTTGAAGCTGAATGAAGACTAGTCTGTTCCGCTTGCCCTAACGGGTCAAGCGGAATGAGCCGACGCTGCGGGCCCGACAGGCACCTGCCTCTGCGCTTCAAAGCTTGCCGTCGCGTACGAAGTACGCTCAGCCGCTTTTCAGCACAGATGCAGGCACCTTTCGGGCCCTCGCTGACTTCCTTGGGCGAACCTATGATGAGGAGATAAAGAGTGAGAAACGTAGAATTGTTGGCGCCGGCCGGCAATATGGCGGCGCTGCATGCGGCGGTGGCTGGTGGGGCCGATGCGGTGTATCTGGGGCTTGAGACCTTCAATGCGCGGCGCGGGGCCGACAACTTCACCCTGGAGACGCTGCGGGAGGCCTGCGACTTCGCGCATCTGCGCGGGGTTTCCGTCTACGTCACCATGAACACCATCATCCTGCCCGACGAGGTAGGGGAGGCCTTGGAATGCGTGCGCCAGGCTTACCGCGCCGGAGCCGACGGCTTCATCGTACAGGACATCGGCCTGGCTGCGGAGATCTCCCGCACGCTCCCCGAAGCGTCGCTGCACCTTTCCACGCAGATGAACACCCACAACCTCGCCGGCGTGCGCGCGGCGGCCCGCTTAGGGGCCGAGCGCATTACGCTCGCCCGTGAGGTGTCGCTGGACGAGATCGCCCTTCTGTGCGCGGCGGCGGCCGAAGAGGGGATGGAAGTGGAGGTGTTCGCCCACGGCGCATTGTGCGTGTGCTACTCGGGCCAGTGCTTCATGTCCTCCATGATCGGCGGCCGCTCGGCCAACCGGGGGATGTGCGCCCAAGCGTGTCGGCTTCCCTACGAGCTGCAGAACAAGGCTCTGCAGAAGAGCCTTCCCTCGCCGGGCGATCACTTGCTTTCGCCTCGGGATCTGTGCACGGTGGATCGCGTGGACGACCTCGTGGCCGCCGGCGTGGCGTCGCTTAAAATCGAGGGCCGCATGAAGTCGCCCGAGTACGTCTTCGCCGTGACCTCCGTCTACCGTAAAGCTCTCGATGCTGCTTTGACGAAGGAGAACGCCGCCATTGCCGATGCCGATCGCGACCGCCTCACCGATGCCTTCTCCCGCGGTTTCACCACGGCCTATCTGGACGGCAAGCGCGGCAACGATATCATGAGTTACCAGCGTCCCAACAACCGCGGCCTGTTCCTCGGCCGCGTCGACGAGGTGCGCGATGGCGCCGCCTATTTGAAGAGCGCCCATGCCCTGGCAGAAGGCGACGTCCTGGAGTTCTGGACGCGCAAGGGCAACGGCACGCTGACGCTGGGGCCGGTGCGCACCGACAAGAAGGGCCGCTACCATTTGCCGCTGGAAGGCAAAACGCGCACGGTGAAGGCCGGCGACCGCGTTTTCCGCGTCCGCAGTGCCGAGGCCGCCTTCGAAGACGACGCCCGTGAGCCCCGCGTGCCCCTCGTCGGCACCGCCACCCTCCACATCGGCGAGCCACTTCGCATGGAATTCCGCCCCGCAACCATTGCTGACCTGCGTGATGCCGGCTTCGCCCCGGAAGACCTAACGGTTGACCCCGCAGGGGGCGACCTTGGTCGCCCCTCCTCAAGCGCGATCGATTTTCGTTCCGAGGATCTCTCCGGCGCTGCCCGCACCACTCTCGCCGTTGCCCGTCGCCTGCAAGCGGCCTTCCCCGATGGGGTTTCCGGTGGCGCCGACGGCGCGCCCGTAGAGGCGGCTCGCACCCGGGTCGTCTCCTTCGACGACGTCGCCGCCCACATCGATCGCTTGGGCAACATGCCTTACCAGCTGGTGAACCTCACCATCGACATGGACGACGGCGTCGGCATCGGCTTCTCGGCTCTGCACGGCGTGCGCGCGGCGGCTCTGGACGCCCTCACCGAGGCGCTTACCGCCGAGGGCCACGGCCGCACGCTGCCCCGCACCACCCCGCGCGAGCCGCTGCCTGCGGCGCACCCCGCCGGCTGCCGCGTGGCCGTCACCGTCGCAAATCCGGCTTGCGCCCGCGCCGCTAAGCGCGCCGGTGCCCATCTCATCTACGTGCCGGCTCTGAACTACCGGCGCGGCGAGGCGGTTATCGCCGGCCAGAAGAACGCCGCAGCCGAGCAGGCCGGCTACCCCAAGGGCTGCATTCCCATCATGCCCGTGGCCGATCACGAGGCCGTCGGCGGCGCGCGCGAGGCCGTCGTCGATGTCGACGTGTGGAAGTATGCTGCCGAGGGCAAGCCGCTTTTGGCCGAGAGCCTCGGCGCTATGGAGCGGGCTTCCGAAGAGGGGGCGCTGCTCGACGTTGGCCCCCACGTGCCCATCACCAACGGGCTCTCCCTGGCCGTCGCCAGCGAGTTCGGCGCCAATCGCGTGTGGCTCTCGCCGGAGCTCACCCTGCGCCAAATTGAAGCGGTAGCCAAAGATGCCCCGGTGGAACTGGGCGTGCTGCTCATCGGCGCCCAGGAGCTCATGGTCACCGAGCACTGTATGCTCATGAGCCAGGGCCCGTGCGACGAGAACTGCGCCGTCTGCCCTCGCCGCAAGAGCCCGCACGCTCTGTTGGATCGCAAGGGCTACGAGTTCCCGGTCGTCACCGATGCGATGGGCCGCAGCCATCTCTACAACGCCGTGGAGACGGACATCGCCCCGGCGATGCCCGACCTGCTTGCGGCCGGCATCTCCTCGTACATGGTGGACGCCACGCTCATGAACGCCGAGGAGACGGCCCACGCGGTCGGTCGCGCCATCCGCGCTTTGCACGTGGCCCAAAACGACGGCAACGCCATCGCCAAGATGCCCAACACCACAAGCGGCCACCTCTACCGCGGCGTTTCCTAAGGGGCAATTGCATGCCGTGGGAGCTTCCCTTCGGCAAATACCTCCTCGAGTGCGGTATTACTTCGGCGCTGCGGTGCCGTCCAAGCGCCGCTGCGTCGCCCAGGGCTCATTTGATCCGGCGCTGCGCCGTCGTCCAAGTGTTCTGGTGCCTCCTGGGGCATGTCTTGGCCAAAAAAAGCGCACAAGCTGGCAGCTCGGGCGCTCTTTTTGGCCATTATGCTGCTTGCTGGGAAATCCCGCTGTATCTGTCCAGAGTTTTCCCAGGTCAGATGATTGATGACACTTCGTGTCACAGCGGCGTTGCGTTGCAGCAGCAGTCAACGGCCTCTTTTTGGCCAGAAAAGCCACCCATGGCTTCGGCGGGTACAGCTAGCGACTCATTTTTGGCCATCGTGTCCCGATGTCCTGGCGGAAGATGCAGCGAAACATTATGCGCGGCAGCATAATGTTTCGCTGCATAATGTTTCAACTCTTTGGCGGCCGTGATCGCGGACAACTTCCTCCAGTTCTGGTTCCCGTTCGTCCAGCCGGGTCTGAGCTACCTGGAATCGGGTCATGGGGAGTTGGTGCTCGACCGCCTGAAGAAGAGCTTCATCGACCGCCACGTCGCCTATGTGTACGAGGACGTGTGCCGCGCGGAGCTCTGGGATCTTTCGGCGCAGGGGGTTGTGCCGGTGTTTCTGAAAAAGGTGGGCCGTTGGTGGGATGCTCGAGACGGGGAGATCGATATCGTGGGGCTTTCGGAGGTCGACAACGCCATTGTGCTCGGCGAGTGCAAATTCAAGAACAGCCCCCTTGGCGTCGACGTGCTAACCGATTTAGAAGAGAAGAGCCGTCGCGTGAAATGGGGCGACCCCGATCGCCAGGAGTATTTCGTGCTCTTCAGCATAAGCGGATTCAGTGACGCGCTGCACCAAGTCGCAGATCAGCGTAGTAACGTGATTCTCACAGAGTGAACGCTGTCCTTGCGCAAATCGAAAGGCGCCCCGGTAGATGCCGGGGCGCAATGGGGAGGGCTTTGTGCGCTGTGCCTAAATTCCGGCAGCCATATTTTTGCCCGCGACGTAACCGTAGTACATTGCCAAAGAGTGAGACATGCCGCTCATAGTGGGAATATAGTTAACGGAGAATCTCTCGCCCTGAGCGTTGCCGGCAACGTAGAGGCCGGGAATGACTTCGTCGTTCTCGTTGAAAACATGACACTCTTCGTCGCCTACGAGTCCCATGAGGGTGGCAAGATTAACGTTCATGCCGCCCTGGAATGCGTAGAAGGGGCCGTTCTCGATGGGGAACATACGATTTGCCGGCTTGCCGAAGTCGAGGTCTTTGCCATTGCGGGCAAGCTCGTTATAGCGCTCGATGGACGCTTTGGCTGCCGCTATATCGGTGAGGTTTTCGAGTTTCGAAAGGAGCTCGTCGATGGTTTCCCCTTTGATGATGCTGAAGGGCCCTTCTGCCTGGCAGGCTTGTTCGATGGCGTCTCGCGTAACGTAGGGGTGTACATCGTTGATGAGCAGGTTTTCCGGCGTCGGTGTGTCTACCACATAATTTGTTGATGCGAAACGGGGCTGGAATGCCTGAAGTTGCTCGGGCCATTTCGCGTCGAATATTGTGTAGAAGGCCTTGCCGGGAATGCGCTCGGCGGCGCTCTGGAATTGGAGTGCGCTGATATCCTCATTGGTGAAGCGCTTGCCCGTCAGGGTCAGACTGAGATAAGGAGCAGCGCCGATGGTCGACATGGCTCCCATGTAATGTACCATAGGAGCGGCTTTCTGCTGAAGTCTTCCGCCAGCCCAGACGCCCATCTTCTGGCAATCGCCTGTGTTGGTGAAATTGCCTTCCGCATCCATGTCCGACCACATGTTCTGAATGCCGTTCAATACCAGATCGGGCGCGTAGTAGGCATTCATCTCGGGATTGTTGGAAATGTCGCCACCTGCAAGCAAAACGCCATTGTTCGCCATGGTTTTCTTGTAGGCTCCGGTTTCCGCATTGCGAACGAATACGCCTGTAACCCTGTCGCCTTCTTTGATGAGCTTCTCGGCGAAATGGCCGGTGTAGCAGACAGCGCCCGCCTCCTCCGCCCTTTGCCAGTTTGCTGCGAGGACGGGCTGCTGGGAAGGATTGAACGATACGCTGCTCTGGAACTCCTTGACGCGCTCCTTCGAAAGATCGAAGCCTTCAGGGAGCGGATAATGGCGAACCCAAATGGAGCAATCGTTTTCAGATTCAACGGCGGGCAGCGGATCGGTCGATCTTTCGCTGATGAACAAATCGGGCTTAGCGGCAATAAACCAATCGAACACCTCACCGTTGTTGTGCGCCCATTTGCTGAGCAGGGCGCGATTCGGATAGTACTGGCATTCCGTCATGACCGCCTCAACGACTTCATCGGGATCGACGTAGTTGGCCTGTCCAACGCCGCGCTCCCAACGCTTGTTGGTCTCGCCTCCGATGACGGCCCATTGGCCGCTGCGACAGACAGCTGTGTGGTCGGCTTTCTCGACAACGATGACTGACGCGCCTTCTTCGGCTGCAGCGCGTGCAGCGCAAGTGCCGGCTGTGCCGCAGCCCACGATGACCACATCGGCCGTCAGCTCCTCTTCGATGTTGGTGGGATCGGCGGGTTCGGACGGAAGCCATGTGAGTTCGCCATTCGCCTGAGCATCGCCAATGTGCAGAGGCTTTCCGGTCTCAGCGAGGGTATCGTCCCCGTCGCCTTGATCCTCGGATGCGCTTCCATTGGGCTGTGGCGCGCATCCTCCGAGGAGGCCTGCGCTCATTCCCGATACGGCGAGGGCTCCCAATCCGGCGCCCTTGAGAAAACCGCGCCTCGAAAGCTGCTCCTGTTTCATGTCTCTCCTCCTTTGTTGTGTTGCGACCCGCAGAGGCGGGGTGCGCTTAAAAGCCATCGCGGCTTTGCGCACCGAGTATTATGGGAGAGGTTGGTTGGGAGCGCGATGCCCATAATTGGTAATTTTCGTGCCAAGATGAATAAACGTTTTGGGTAATCTTTGCAAAATGCCTGATCGGCCTCCTACCAATTGAATACGAATTGCAAGATAATACAAGCTATGAACGCAATGCCACAAGCTGACTCAAATCCGGTCTATGCAAAGAACCTCATGATTCTCAGTGCAGTAGTTGCTGGGAAGGCGGTCTTGTCAGTTGCGATTTTTACCATTGTTCGCGACATTATGGTCACTGACATTATTGCTTCCTGCATATTAGTGGCCGCTATCACTCTGCTCGTTCGCGGCGGCGTGCTCCGTTCTTCCAGAGAAATGGAGATAGGCGATTCTTCTCACCCGCTGGAAGACGTCGTTTCGGCTCTTAAAGCCATGGCTGTTCCTCTTGCAGGCTGCTTGGTGTGCCAATGCTCTTTGGGGATAGGCTGGGCGGCGATGCTATTTGGTCGCCTTAGCGTAGTCCTCCAAACGCCCGAGAGCTTTTACTGTGTTATCGTGGGTGCTCTGCTTTGCGCACTTTGCTTGGTTGCTGCTCGCGGTCATATCAAGAACATTGTAAATTTTCGTTATTACGCCATTCTTTCGTGCCTGCTGCTTTTGGTTGTGCCCTGGGTTGGCGCCGATCTGTCTGGAGAGGCCCAGGTGATAAGCACGGCGACTCCTTGGGGTTTTTCCGAGTCGCTTTTATCGGTGATAGTCATTGTCAATCTGGTCGGTGTTGGTCGGCGGACTTTCTACGTGACGGGACTCATCGTTATTGCTCTCAACGTGCTGGCTTGGTTTGCTTCTGGTGCGTGTCTCGTGCTGTTCGGTGACGAGGTTGCAAATGTCCTCTGGCGTTCTAGCCTCATTGTGCTGATAGCCCTTAGTGCCCTTGAAATACTGCGCGATTATCGGCTTTTGGAGAAGCGGCTTGATGAAACTTCCTCTCGGAAGGTTACTGACGAGCAGCTTGTTGGTTACCGACTGACGAATCGCGAAAAAGAGGTCCTCCTTTTTCTTGTGCAAGGAAGGCGCGCTGCGTGGATTGCCCAAAAACTTTATAAAATCCTCCTTTGCAGAATGTGGGTAGCGCATCCGCCGCCGCGCGCGTTGCCCTATAATCGCAGGCAACAGAACATCCATCCGCGAGACCGCCCGGATGGACGGCGATGCTCTTGCGATGTGGAAGTCCTCGGCGTCGCCGTCCCTCCGGGCAGCGAGGACTTCCACCATGAGCGGAGAAGAGAAGCGGCGGCGCCCGGCGCCGTCGGCCACGCCGTGGGACGGCGCCGGCGACGGCGAGCTGTCCCCGGCCGAGAGGATCGTCAGGGACTGCCACCGCGACATGTACCGCTACCGCCACGCGGGCGCCGGCCTGGTCGGCGAGGCCGAT